>NZ_JBLYPN010000018.1:0-63321 GCF_051851875.1 Duffyella sp. Ts4
GAGGAGGCATCACAAACGCCGAGGCGAAAGCGTTTTCCAGGGCGAGCCGCAGGGATGCGGCGAGAATAAGCGCCGCGCCGGGAGCGCGTCGCGCATGGTCCGTCAGGAAAAGGCTTTTGCCGAGGGCACCCACGAAGTGGGCGGTTGTGTTTGCCGGATAGCGCGGGTGCAGGGCCGGGGCGACTGCCGGCCCTGCTCGGGCAGGCTTTAGCCTGGACGAAATGGCCTTTGACCTTGACCTGGGTTTTGACCTTTAGAGGCATCACAAACGCCGAGGCGAAAGCGTTTTCCAGGGCGAGCCGCAGGGATGCGGCGAGAAGGCGCGCTGAGCCGGGAGCGAATCGCGCCTGGTCCGTCAGGAAAAGGGTTTTGCTGAGGGCACCCACGAAGTGGGCGGTTGTGTTTGCCGGATAGCGCGGGTGCAGGGCCGGGGCGACTGCCGGCCCTGCTCGGGCAGGCTTTAAGCCTGGACGAAATGGCCTTTGACCTGGCCCTGCCCGGCCCGCCGTCAGGCAAAAAAAAAGCCCCATTGCTGGGGCTTCTTATCAGGGTAAGGCGTGGCTTATGCCTGGCCTTTCACTTCTTTCAGACCGTTAAACGGTGCTTTTGAACCCAGCGCTTCTTCGATACGAATCAGCTGGTTGTACTTAGCAACGCGATCTGAACGGCTCATTGAACCAGTTTTGATCTGGCCCGCTGCGGTACCTACTGCCAGGTCGGCAATGGTCGCATCTTCGGTTTCGCCTGAACGGTGAGAGATCACTGCAGTGTAACCAGCGTCTTTCGCCATTTTGATCGCAGCCAGCGTTTCGGTCAGTGAACCGATCTGGTTGAATTTGATCAGGATGGAGTTAGCGATACCTTTATCGATGCCTTCTTTCAGGATCTTGGTATTGGTTACGAACAGATCGTCGCCAACCAGCTGGATTTTGTCGCCCAGCACTTTGGTCTGGTAAGCAAAGCCGTCCCAGTCAGATTCATCCAGGCCATCTTCGATGGAAACGATTGGATACTGCTTGGTCAGATCTTCCAGGAAGTGGGTGAACTCTTCTGAAGTGAAGGCTTTGTTGCCTTCGCCAGCCAGCACATACTTGCCGTCTTTGTAGAATTCAGAGGCCGCACAGTCCATCGCCAGGGTGATATCTTTACCCAGCTCATAGCCTGCTGCTTTAACCGCTTCAGCGATAACAGCCAGTGCTTCAGCGTTAGAGCCGAGGTTTGGCGCGTAGCCGCCTTCATCGCCAACGGCCGTGTTCAGGCCTTTAGCCTTCAGCACTTTCGCCAGGTGATGGAACACTTCTGAACCCATACGGACCGCTTCTTTCAGGCTTGAAGCGCCAACCGGCTGGATCATGAATTCCTGGATGTCGACGTTGTTGTCGGCGTGCTCGCCGCCGTTGATGATGTTCATCATTGGCAGTGGCATAGAGAATTTGCCTGGAGTGCCGTTCAGCTCAGCAATGTGCTCATACAGCGGCATGCCTTTAGAGGCAGCTGCTGCTTTGGCGGCTGCCAGAGAAACGGCCAGGATCGCATTAGCACCAAAGTTGGATTTGTTCTCAGTCCCGTCCAGATCGATCATCACTTTATCGATGTTCGCCTGATCTTTCGCATCTTTGCCTTTCACAGCATCTGCAATCGGGCCGTTTACCGCAGCTACCGCTTTGGTCACGCCTTTACCCAGGAAACGAGATTTGTCGCCGTCACGCAGTTCCAGTGCTTCACGTGAACCGGTAGAAGCCCCTGATGGTGCCGCTGCCAGACCCACAAAACCGCCTTCAAGATGTACTTCCGCTTCCACAGTCGGGTTACCACGTGAATCAATGATTTCACGACCGATGACTTTTACGATTTTGGACATTAGATTTTCCTCAGTACTGGTTAAGCTAAGCTTGTTACGATCCTAAGACAAACAACGCGCGAAAAGTTCGCGCGCTGCTCGTGAATACTGCTTACTTCGCTAAACGCTTCTGGTGCTCGCTGGCCGCTTTCACAAAGCCGGCAAACAGCGGATGCCCATCGCGTGGCGTTGAGGTGAATTCCGGATGGAACTGGCAGGCAACAAACCATGGATGATCGGGAATTTCGATAATCTCTACCAGTTGGTCATCTCCGGAGCGACCGGCAATACGTAAGCCCGCCTCTTCGATGCGATTTAATAGCATGTTATTCACTTCATAGCGATGACGGTGACGCTCAACGATGGTGTCAGTACCATACAGCTGACGCACCAGGCTGTCGCCGGTGAGCTGGCACTGCTGGCTGCCAAGGCGCATGGTGCCGCCAAGATCGCTCTGTTCAGTACGCACTTCAACGTTGCCGTTTTCATCACGCCATTCGGTAATCAGCGCCACAACCGGGTATTTACAGTCCGGTACAAACTCCGTGGAGTTCGCGCCTTCCATGCCCGCTACGTTGCGCGCAAATTCCATCAGCGCAATCTGCATGCCGAGACAAATGCCCAGGTACGGCACCTTGTTCTCACGCGCATACTGCGCGGTCATCAGCTTGCCTTCCACGCCGCGATAGCCGAAACCACCAGGGATCAGGATAGCATCTAAATCTTTCAGCAGTTCGACACCGCGCGTTTCTACGTCCTGCGAGTCGATCAGCTTGATGTTCACCGTGACGCGGTTTTTCAGGCCACCGTGCTTCAGCGCTTCAATCACCGATTTGTACGCGTCTGGCAGTTCAACATATTTGCCCACCATACCGATGGTGATTTCACCGCCCGGATTGGCTTCTTCATAAATGACCTGCTCCCATTCGGCGAGATTCGCTTCCGGTGCATTCAGATTAAAGCGTTTACAGATGTAGTCATCCAGGCCTTGCGATTTCAGCATGCCCGGAATTTTGTAGATAGAGTCGACATCTTTCAGCGAGATAACCGCTTTTTCCGGCACGTTACAGAACAGCGCGATTTTCGCCCGCTCATTGGCCGGCACGGCGCGATCGGAACGGCAAATCAGCACGTCTGGCTGGATACCGATCGACAGCAGCTCTTTCACCGAGTGTTGGGTCGGTTTGGTTTTCACCTCACCCGCTGCCGCCATGTAAGGCACCAGCGTCAGGTGCATATACATGGTGTGTTCACGGCCAACATCTACCGCCATCTGGCGAATCGCTTCAAGGAACGGCAGTGATTCGATATCACCCACCGTGCCGCCGATTTCCACCAGCACCACATCGTGCCCTTCACCGCCCTCAAGGATGCGCTCTTTGATCGCATTCGTAATGTGCGGGATTACCTGAATCGTGGCGCCAAGATAGTCGCCGCGGCGCTCTTTGCGCAGCACTTCAGAGTAAATACGGCCAGTGGTGAAGTTGTTGCGGCGTGACATTTTAGTGCGAATGAAACGCTCGTAGTGACCCAAATCGAGGTCAGTTTCGGCACCGTCATCGGTGACAAACACTTCCCCGTGTTGCGTCGGGCTCATGGTACCCGGATCCACGTTGATATAGGGGTCCAGCTTCATGATGGTCACGTTCAGACCACGTGCTTCGAGGATGGCTGCGAGGGAGGCTGCGGCAATGCCTTTACCCAGAGAGGAAACAACCCCGCCGGTCACAAAAATATAGTTCGTTGTCATGCTGAACCTGAGAGTTTAGGTTTAAAGACGATGGAATAACCAGGACGGGAAAACAGTATACCGGAACTCCCATAAGGCCACAATTGATGATTCATTTTCACTCCATCGTCTTATTGCGGATAAAGTAGCCGATTGGCCCGGATTGAATTTTGATGTGCGTCACAAAATCGACGCTTTGCTGAATCGTGTAAGCTCAACTGTCGAAAGGTTGTGCAATCCGCTGCGCCGGGCCGATTTCAGCTCAGCGCAGGGTGAACTTATGCCTGGTTTTTTTCGCCCTGTTTAACCTGCTGCCAGGCGGCCTCCATCTGTTCCAGCGTCGCCTCCTGCATTTGCAGTTGCTGGCTGGCAATGATCGCCTCTACCTGTCGGAAACGGCGTTCAAACTTGTCGTTGGCCTTTTGCAGCGCGGTCTCCGCTTTTTTACCCAAATGTCGCGACAGGTTTACCGTGGCAAACAGCAGATCGCCCATCTCCTCTTCGAGCTTATCCTCGTCAATAACCGTCTGCTGGGCCTCGTGCATCACTTCATCAATCTCTTCATGCACTTTCGCCACCACCGGCCCCAGCGTGGTCCAGTCAAAGCCCACGTTGCTGCAACGCTTCTGGATCTTATGGGCGCGCATCAGAGCGGGCAACGCGCGAGGAATGTCATCCAGCGCCGAATGCTGCGCTTTATCGGCTCGCTCTGCGGTTTTGATTTTTTCCCAGTTTTGCAGCACCTGAGCGCTGTTCTCCGCCTGTGCATCGCCGAAAATATGGGGATGACGGCGCTCAAGCTTGTCGCTGATAGCGTGGCAGATATCGTCAAAGTTGAAGCGGTGTTCTTCCTGCGCCATCTGTGCGTAAAACACCACCTGGAACAGCAGATCGCCTAACTCCCCGCGCAGATCGTCGAAATCCTCGCGCTGAATGGCATCCAGCACTTCGTAAGTCTCTTCCAGGGTATAGGGCGCAATGGTGGCAAAGGTCTGTTCGCGATCCCACGGGCAGCCGTGTTGTGGATCGCGCAGGGTTTTCATGATGTTCAGCAGGCGGTCAATAGCGGTCATAGCGGCGGTCTCGTCATTCTGTTCAGGTGCAATGTTGTCCACATTGCACCTGAGATCGGGCGCGACCGCAAGCTGGCTTAGTGCAGGCGGCGCGCGTCGATGATATCCGGCACCTGATTCAGGCGCGCTAAGACACGGCCCAGCACCTGCTGATTGTAGATTTCAATATCCATATCGATGGTCGCCAGCTGCTTACGGGTATCGCTGCGGCTGGCAACGCCAAGCACGTTGACCTTCTCATTAGCCAGAATGGTGGTGATGTCACGCAGCAGGCCGCTGCGATCGTTGGCGGTGACGCGCACCACCAGCGAATAGCCACTGGAATAGCTTTCGCCCCACACCGCATCGACAATCCGCTCCGGCGCATGGGAAATCAGATCCGCCAGCTGGTCGCAGTCGGCACGGTGAATCGAAATGCCGCGGCCCTGAGTGATAAAACCGACAATATCATCGCCGGGAATTGGCTGGCAGCAGCGCGCAATGTGGTGCATCAGATTACCGACGCCTTCTACCACCACGCGGCCGCTCTGTTTGCTGCTCGGCGCGTGTGACTTCTGTGTCAGCTGGCGCAGCGCCTCACGATCTTCCTCTTCGGCGCTCGGCTTATTCAGCTTCGACTGCAGGAAGTTGACCATCTGATTAAGACGGATATCGCCGCCGCCAATTGCCGCCAGCAGCTCATCCAGCGAGGTGACGTTATAGCGCGGCAGCAGCAGTTTTTCCGCCTCTTTCAGGCTGATGTCGAGCTGGCTCAGCTCGCTGTCGAGAATTTGTCGTCCGGCAACAATGTTTTTGTCGCGATCCTGCTTGCGGAACCAGGCGTGAATTTTAGAACGCCCTCGGCTGGTGGTGATGTAGCCAAGATTGGGATTGAGCCAGTCGCGGCTCGGGTTCGGCTGCTTCTGCGTGATGACCTCGATCTGATCGCCCATCTGCAGCTGATAGGTAAAGGGCACGATGCGGCCGCCAATTTTGGCGCCAATGCAGCGGTGACCGATATCGCTGTGAATATGGTAGGCAAAATCCAGCGGCGTGGAACCCGCGGGCAGATCGATAACGTCGCCTTTTGGCGTAAACACGTAAACCCGATCGTCAAAGACCTGGCTGCGCACCTCTTCCAGCATTTCGCCAGAATCGGCCATCTCTTCCTGCCAGGCGATCAGCTTACGCAGCCAGGCGATGCGCTCTTCGTGGCCCGCCGCGCCGCGCGCATGGCTGCTGCTGGTGGAGCCCTCTTTGTATTTCCAGTGAGCGGCAACGCCCAACTCGGCATCTTCATGCATCTGCCGGGTACGGATCTGGATCTCTACCGTTTTGCCGCGCGGGCCGAGCACCACGGTGTGAATGGACTGATAGCCGTTGGGTTTCGGGTTGGCGACGTAATCGTCAAACTCGCTGGGCAGGTGGCGATAAAGCGTATGCACAATGCCGAGCGCGCCGTAACAATCCTGCAGGCGCTCCGCCACAATACGCACCGCGCGCACATCAAACAGCTCGTCAAAGGCCAGCGCCTTTTTCTGCATCTTGCGCCAGATGCTGTAAATATGTTTCGGACGGCCGTAAACCTCCGCCTTCACGCCCTCTTTCACCATTTCGGTGCGCAGCGAGTTAACGAAGGTATCGATGTATTGTTCACGGTCGATACGGCGCTCGTGCAGCAGTTTGGCGATGCGTTTGTATTCGTCGGGATGCAGATAGCGGAAGCAAAAATCTTCCAGCTCCCATTTGAGCTGGCCGATGCCGAGCCGGTTGGCCAGCGGCGCATAGATATTGGAACACTCTTTCGCTGCCAGCACCCGCTCATCTTCGGTACCATCTTTCACTTCGCGCAGGTGCGCGATGCGCTCCGCCAGTTTCAGCACCACGCAACGGAAATCTTCTACCATGGCCAGCAGCATGCGACGTACGTTATCGACCTGTTCAGAGGCCATGGAATCGTTGTGAATCGCCTTCAGCTGGCGAATTGCATCCATGTCACGTACGCCATGCACCAGCGAGACGATGCCCTTGCCGAACTGCTCTTCCAGCGTCTCTTCCGACACCACGTCGGCGTTAGCCAGCGGGAAAATCAGCGCGGCGCGCAGGCTGTCGATATCCATACTGAGCATCGAGAGGATTTCCACCATCTCAATGCCGCGCCAAAGCAGCAGTGCCTGATCGGGATGATTTTCGGTGGCGGCATGACAATAGCGCCAGATTTCGGCAAGGCGTTCACATGACTGTTGGTTGGTGATCCCCAAACTGGCGATCCATTGGTCGATCGCGAACTCGCCAGCCGTATTCAGATGTGCACTTCTTACCGCAACCATATCCTCTCCTGATCGAACGCTCCGCAGAGCGCTTAGGTTTTGCTGAAAAGCACCATGGATTCGAGATGACCGGTATGTGGAAACATATCGAGCATCGCGACCCTCTCCAGGTGGTAACCGGCAGCCAGTAAAGTCTGACTGTCCCGCGCCAGGGTCGCTGGATTGCACGACACGTACACCACACGCTGTGGGGCCAGCCTGGCGATATGCTGCATTACGCCTGCGGCCCCGGCACGCGCCGGATCCAGTAACACCTTATTAAAGCCTTGCGCCGCCCATGGCTGGCGCGTCACGTCATCGTCTAAATTTTCATGAAAGAAGGTGACGTTATTAAGATTATTCAGTGATGCATTATACGCACCCTGGCGAACTAATGCTGCAACACCCTCCACACCGACAACATTTTCTGCCTGTTTCCCCGCCGGAAGTGTGAAATTTCCCATCCCGCAAAAGAGATCCAGCAGCCGATCTTGCGGCTGCAGATCGAGCCAAGCGAGCGCGCGACTCACCATCTGCTGATTCACCGCATCGTTAACCTGAATAAAATCACGCGGACTGAAACTCAGGCGCAAACCTTGCGAGTAATAAACCGGCGGCTCGCCGTTGACCTGCTCCAGCGTCTCGCTGTCCGGGGCCAAAAACAGCGATACCTGCTCTGTATGCGAAAACTGTTCCAGTTTTTGCCGGTCGGCGGCGCTTAGCGGCTCAAGATGGCGCAGGATCATCAGCGGTCCGTTATCGGCCTGCACCAGCTCAATGTGTCCCAGACGGCGCGCCGCCTGTAAACTGCGCAGGCACTGGCTGAGTGGCGCAATCAGTGCATTAAGTTCGGGCATCAAAACAGGGCATTCGGTGATTTCCACCAGTTCAGCCGAGGCGGCCTGGCGAAAGCCCATCTGCAACCGCTTCTCTTTCGGCAGGTAATTCAGGCTCAGGCGCGCGCGACGACGATAGCCATATTCACTGCCGCTGATGATTTCATCAATGGCGATATCGCGACCCGCTTCCCGGCTGAGCTGACGCGATAACGCCCGCGCCTTGCTCTCCTGTTGTAGCGCAACCGACGCATGCTGCTGCTGGCAGCCGCCACAGCGTGAAAAGTAGGGGCAACGTGGCGTCACCCGCTGCGGGCTGCGGGTGATCAGCTTGCTGGCTTTGCCGCGCGCATATTGGCGCTTCTCCTCCAACAGCGTGACCTCCACTTCCTCGCCCGGCAAGGCGCCGCTAATAAACAGCGCCTTGCCCTGATGACGGGCAACGCCCTGACCAAAGGGATCGAGATCGTCGACCGTTACGGTGATGCGTTGGCGGGTCGTCACGCGCCGCTTTGCAGAGTAGAATTGCGCCATAATGTTCTCGGGATAAGAGTAAAATCGCGCGTAATCTACCGCAGGTGCTGGCGATTTACGACTTCAATGCGCGTTACGCGGCGGCATCCTCGCTGCCCTGAATGGGATAGTATGACCAAATATAGCCTGCGGGCGCGAATGATGATTTTAATCCTGGCCCCGACGCTGATGATCGGGCTGCTGCTCAGCACCTTTTTTGTGGTGCACCGCTATAACGAGCTGCAGCGTCAGCTGATGGACGCCGGCGCCAACATCATTGAGCCGCTGGCGGTCTCCAGTGAATATGGCATGGCATCGCACAGCCGCGATGCGGTGCGCGAGCTGGTCAGCCTGCTGCACCGCCGCCACTCCGCTATCGTGCGCGCCATTACCGTATTTGATGACAACAACGAGGTTTTCGTCACCTCTAATTATCAACAGCATGGCGATCTGCTGCGGCTGCCTGCGGGCGTCGAGCCACCTCAGGCGCTGGCCAGTGAACGTCACGGCAACGTGATTATTCTGCGCACGCCGATTCTCTCCGAAACCTGGTATCCCGACGAGATGCGCGGCAAAGCGCTTAAGCCCACCGGCAATCCGCTCGGCTACGTCGCCATTGAGCTCGATCTGCAATCGGTGCGCCTGCAGCAGTACAAAGAGGTGTTTGTCTCCACGCTACTGCTGCTGTTTTGCCTCTGCATCGCCATGCTGTTCGCCTACCGCCTGATGCGTGACGTGACCGGTCCGATCCGCAATATGGTCAGCACCGTGGATCGCATTCGTCGCGGCCAGCTCGACAGTCGGGTTGAAGGCCATATGCTCGGCGAACTCGATATCCTGAAAAACGGCATTAATTCGATGGCGATGTCGCTGACCGCCTATCACGAAGAGATGCAGCACAACATCGATCAGGCGACCTCGGATCTGCGCGAAACGCTGGAGCAGATGGAGATACAGAACGTCGAGCTGGATTTAGCACGCAAACGCGCACAGGAAGCGGCGCGCATCAAATCTGAGTTCCTTGCCAACATGTCGCATGAGCTGCGCACGCCGCTCAATGGCGTGATCGGCTTTACCCGTCAGACGCTGAAAACGCCGCTCAGTGCCACCCAACGTGACTATCTCAATACCATCGAACGCTCGGCCAATAACCTGCTCAGCATCATCAATGACGTGCTGGATTTCTCCAAACTGGAAGCGGGCAAGCTGGTGCTGGAATCGATCCCCTTTCCGCTGCGCGCCACGCTGGATGAAACTATCGTACTGCTGGCGCCCTCGGCGCATGAAAAAGGGCTGGAAATCACCATCAGCCTGCAAAGCGACGTACCGGATAACGTTATTGGCGATCCGCTGCGTTTGCAGCAGATTGTCACCAACCTGATCGGTAACGCGGTGAAGTTTACCGAGCGCGGCAATATCGCCCTACGCATCGATAAACGCGCGCAGAATCATGAAAAAATTGAGCTGACGCTGCGCGTGCAGGACAGCGGTATTGGCATCGCGGAAGAACAGCAGTCGCAGCTGTTTCAGGCGTTTCGCCAGGCCGATGCCAGCATCTCCCGTCGGCATGGCGGCACCGGCCTTGGCCTGGTGATTACCCAGCGGCTGGCCAACGAAATGGGCGGGGATATCGCCTTTCAAAGTCGGCCCAATGAAGGATCAACGTTTTGGGTGCACTTCTCGCTCGATCTTAACCCCAACGCCAGCAGCAACCCGCATGCGCTGATGGCGCTTCAGGGCAAACGGCTCGCCTACGTCGAGGAGAATGCCATTGCGGCGCAGGCGACGCTGAACATGCTCAGCAGCACGCCGCTGGAGGTGAGCTACGGCACCAGCCTCAACGCCCTGCCCGATGCGCATTTTGATATTTTACTGATGGGCATGCCGGTCAGCCGTCAGCCGCGCGCCATTCCTGCTGAACTGCTGCAGCGCCAGCTGGCGATCGCCAACAGCGTGATCATGGCGTTACCGAGCCAGATGCTGATCTATGCCGAAGAGCTGAAGGCGCGCGGCATTGATGCCTGCATCGCCAAACCGGTTACCTATACGCGCCTGATGCCGATCGTGCTTGAGCTACACACTCGCACGCTTTATGACCTGCCGCCGTCGACGCGATTACCGCTGACCGTGCTGGCGGTGGATGATAACCCGGCCAACCTTAAGCTGATCGGCGCGCTGTTACAGGAACAGGTCGAGCACACGCTGCTCTGCGACAGCGGCGAGCAGGCGATCGCCATCGCGCGCCAGCAGCGACTGGACGTGATCTTAATGGATATTCAGATGCCGGATATTGACGGCATCCGCGCCAGCGAAATCATTCGCGCCATGCCGCAGCATCAGCACACGCCGATTGTGGCAGTCACCGCGCACACCATTGATGGCGATCGCGAGCACCTGATCAAAGCGGGCATGAACGATTATCTTGCCAAGCCGATTAACGAACAGAAGCTGGCGCTGTTGCTGGCGCGCTATTCGCCCGGCGTGGTACATGAGTCGCAGCCGGTGCCGCATCTGCAACTGCCGTCGCTGGACTGGTCGCTGGCGCTGCGGCAGGCGGCCAACAAAACCGATCTCGCGGAGGATATGCTGGGCATGCTGCTCGATTTTCTGCCCGACGTGGCGCAGCAGGTTGAACAGTTTATGGAGCAAAAAGATGCGCAGCGTCTGCGCGATATCATCCATAAACTGCACGGCAGCGCCAGCTACAGCGGTGTGCCGCGACTGAAACAGCTCTGTTTGCAGCTGGAGAAAAGCCTGCGTCAGCAGGAGGATATTGCAGAGTTTGAGCCGGAGATTTTTGAACTGCTGGATGAGATGGAAAACGTTGCCCGCGAGGCAAAACGCCTGCTGGCACGCTAAAGTAAAACCGGGCAGTCCGCGCCCGGTTGCACATTACTTCAGCTGCTGGCCCATCTTCAGCAGCGCGGCAACGTTGCGTGAGCTCAGCCGCAGGTTTTCAGCGGCCTTTTCCAGCGCCTCTTCCAGCGTACAGATACTGTAGATAATGCTGAAGACCGCATCGATACCGTGCTGATGCACCACGCCAACGTCAGCGGTCAGGCTGCCTGCAATGCCAATCACCGGCTTGTTGTAGCGCTTCGCCACCTTCGCCACACCAATCGGCACTTTGCCGTGAATCGTCTGACTGTCGATGCGGCCTTCACCAGTAATCACCAGCGTGGCATCTTTGACCAGCGCATCCAGTCCCAGCGCCTCGGTGACAATTTCAATGCCGCGGCGCAATTCCGCCTGGCAAAACGCATGCAGCGCGGCACCCATGCCACCGGCCGCACCGCCGCCTGGCACGTGCAGCACGTCGATATCCAAATCGCGCTGAATGATCGCCGCATAGTGTTGTAACGCAGCATCCAGTTGCGTGACCTGCGCCGGTGCCGCGCCCTTTTGCGGGCCAAAAATAGCCGATGCGCCCTCTTTGCCGGTTAACGGATTAGTGACATCACAGGCCACCTCAAAGCGGCACTGTTTGATGCGGGCATCGAGTTGACTGTTATCGATACGCGCCAGATCGGGCAATGCGCCGCCGCCAAAACCGATCTGCTGATCCTGCGCATCTAACAACTGCGCACCCAGCGCCTGCATCATCCCTGCGCCGCCGTCATTGGTGGCGCTGCCGCCAATGCCGATAATAAAATGCTTAACGCCTTTATCCAGCGCGTTATGAATCAGTTCACCGGTGCCGTAAGAGGTGGTAATCAGCGGATCGCGCTGGGCGGCAGGCACCAGTTCAAGGCCGCTGGCGGCAGCCATTTCGATAAAGGCGGTTTGCTCATCGCCGGAGAGACCATAAAAAGCGTCGACTTTTTTGCCCAACGGCCCGGTTACCTCCAGTTTGACAATCTTTCCCTGTGTCGCCGCCACCATCGCTTCCACGGTTCCCTCGCCGCCGTCGGCAACGGGCAATTTGACATAGTGCGCCTGCGGGAAGATTTCGCGGAACCCCGCCTCAATCTCCGTGGCGACCTGCAGGGCGGATAAACTCTCTTTATATGAATCCGGTGCGATAACTATTTTCATAAGCGTTCCGAGCGCGGGTGAACTGACAGCCGTCAGTCAGGTATCAGCCTGCTGATGAGACCCGGCGCAACGGCGCCGGGCCAGGATCAAACCTGCCGGGAGACTTCGATCTTCGCTAACTTCTCATAATAGCAGGCCAGCGCGCTGTGGTCGGCGGTGCCCAGACCATCGGCTTTCAGCGCCTGCATCATCTCCATTACCGCGGCGGTCAGCGGCAGCTGTGCACCGATGGAGTGTGAAGTATCAAGCGCGTTAGCCAAATCTTTGATATGTAAATCGATGCGGAAGCCTGGCTTGAAGTTACGGTCCATGACCATCGGCGCTTTGGCATCCAGCACCGTACTGCCGGCAAGGCCGCCGCGAATCGCCTGATAAACCAGATCCGGACTCACGCCCGCCTTGGTGGCCAGCGTCAGCGCTTCGGCCATCGCGGCGATGTTCAGCGCAACAATCACCTGGTTAGCCAGCTTGGTCACATTACCCGCGCCAATTTCACCGGTGTGCACCACCGAACCGGCCATCGCTTTCATGATGTCGTAACATTGATCAAACAGCGTTTTGTCGCCGCCGACCATCACCGACAGCGTGCCTTCAATCGCTTTTGGCTCACCTCCGGAGACCGGCGCGTCCAGTAGGGCAATCTGCTTTTCAGCCAGCGCAGCATGAATTTCGCGGCTGGCCAGCGGCGCAATCGAACTCATGTCGATCACCACCGTGCCCGGCTTCGCGCCGTCCACTACGCCATTTTCGCCCAGCACCACTTCTTGCACCTGCGGGGAATTGGGCAACATGGTGATGATCACATCACTCTGCTCCGCCACTTCTTTAGCCGTTTTGCCCACGGTGGCACCCAGCGCCACCAGCTCAGCTTCGTTTTCTGCATTGTGATCGCGCACCACCAGGCTGTAACCCGCTTTAATCAGGTTTTTGCTCATTGGCTTGCCCATGATACCAAGGCCAATAAATCCAATTTTCATCTGTGACTCCTCACTTTATTTTTTAAAACGATCGCACAGCGCCTGGGTGGCATTGCGGAAAACCCCTAAATCACTGCCGACGGCGACAAAACCTGCGCCCCATTCCAGATAACGGCGCGCATCTGCTTCCACCGGCGCCAGAATACCGCTGGGTTTACCGGCGGCTTTGGCGCGCTCAAAAAGGTACTGGATCACCTTGAGCACTTCCGGATGCGCAGGCTGGCCGAGATAGCCCAGCGCGGCAGAGAGATCGCCCGGCCCGACAAAAATGCCGTCCACCCCTTCCACCGCGGCAATGGCATCAATGTTGTCCACCGCCTGCTGCGTTTCGATCTGCACCATCACCGTGATGTTGTCGTTCACCGTGCTGTTGTAATCGGGCAGCGTGCCGTACATGTTGCTGCGGTGAGAAACCGACACGCCGCGAATACCGGCCGGTGGATAGCGCGTTGAGGCAACCGCCAGCTGCGCTTCCTCTGCGGTTTCGACAAACGGAATCAGAAAGTTGTAAAAGCCGATATCGAGCAGGCGTTTGATGATCACCGGTTCGTTACAGGGCGGCCGGACCACGGCGGCGCTGCTGCTGCCCTTGAGTGCCATCAGCTGTGGCACAAAGGTGGTGATATCATTCGGCGCATGTTCGCCATCCAGCACCAGCCAGTCGAATCCCGCCAGGCCGAGCACTTCGGTGGTCAGCGGATTGGCCAGCGCACACCAGCTGCCAATCAGGGTTTCGCCGGCCAGCAGACGCTGACGAAAGCGGTTCGGATAGATCGCGTTGCTCATAATGACTCCTGTTAATCAGGCTTCGCGCGTGACGCCAAGCCAAAAAGTTAGCGCACCAGGCAAGGACGCTTATTGTCGAAGGTCCAGTCTGGCACCAGAAACTGCATCGCCTGCGCGTCGTCGCGGGCGCCCAGCCCATGCTGTTGATACAGCGCGTTTGCCTTCATCACCTGATCCATATCCAGTTCGACGCCGAGGCCCGGCTTTTGCGGCACCTGCACCATGCCGCCTTTGATTTGGAAAGGCTCTTTGGTCAGCCGCTGATTACCCTCCTGCCAGATCCAGTGGGTATCTATGGCGGTAATGCTGCCCGGCGCGGCGGCGGCAACGTGGGTAAACATCGCCAGTGAAATATCGAAATGGTTATTGGAGTGCGAGCCCCAGGTCAGGCCAAAGTCATGGCACATCTGCGCCACGCGCACCGAGCCTTGCATGGTCCAGAAGTGCGGGTCGGCCAGCGGAATGTCCACCGACTGCAACGACAGCGTATGGCCCATTTGTCGCCAGTCGGTGGCGATCATATTCGTGGCGGTAGGCAGGCCGGTGGCACGGCGGAACTCCGCCATCACCTCGCGGCCGGAATAGCCCTGTTCGGCACCGCAGGGATCTTCCGCGTAGGCGAGCACGCCGGTCAGCTGTTTGCCGAGCAGGATCGCCTCATTCAGCGACCAGGCGCCGTTGGGATCGAGCGTGATGCGCGCCTCAGGAAAACGCTTCGCCAGCGCGGTCACCGCTTCTGCCTCTTCGCTACCGCGCAGCACGCCGCCCTTGAGCTTGAAGTCATTGAAGCCATATTTTTCATAGGCTGCTTCAGCCAGCCGAACGACGGCGTCTGAGGTCAGCGCCTCTTCGTGGCGCAGGCGATACCAGTCACATTTGTCATCACGCTGGTTTTGATAAGCCAGCGAGGTTTTGGTGCGGTCGCCGATATAGAACAGATAGCCAAGCATCTCTACGCTATCGCGCTGCTGCCCTTCGCCAAGCAGGCTGGCGACGTTAACCTGCAGGTGCTGCCCGAGCAGGTCGAGCAAGGCGGCTTCGATGCCGGTGACCACATGAATGGTGGTGCGCAGATCAAAGGTTTGGTTGCCGCGTCCGGCAGCATCGCGATCGGCAAAGGTCGTGCGTACCAGCGTCAGCAGGTTTTTGTATTCGCCCACCGTTTTGCCAATCACCAGCCTGGCGGCATCTTCCAGCGTCTGACGAATTTTCTCGCCGCCGGGAATTTCGCCCACGCCGGTATGGCCTGCGTTGTCTTTGATGATCACGATGTTACGGGTGAAAAAAGGCGCGTGCGCCCCGCTCAGGTTAAGCAACATGCTGTCGTAACCGGCGACCGGAATCACCTGCATGTCGGTGATTTTTGGCGTGCTTGTCTCGTTCATTTGCAGCTCCTTTTACTGATAATCGCGGCCAAACGCCGGGCGTTTACGATCGAATGTCCAGCCAGGAATGAGGTATTGCATCGCCTGAGCATCGTTGCGCGCGCCCGCAGGCAGCGTTTGATACAGCGCATGTGCTTCATGGACTTTGTCCCAGTCGAGCTCGATGCCGAGACCGGGCCGATCCGGCACGGCGATCTTGCCGTCGCGGATTTGCAGCGGTTCTTTGGTCAGCCGCTGATCGCCCTCCTGCCAGATCCAGTGGGTATCGATAGCGGTGGGTTTGCCGGGCGCTGCCGCACCGACGTGGGTAAACATCGCCAGCGAGATATCAAAGTGGTTGTTGGAGTGACAGCCCCAGGTCAGGCCCCACTCATCGCAGAGTTGCGCCACGCGCACAGCGCCGCTTAACGTCCAGAAGTGCGGATCGGCCAGCGGGATATCGACCGCATTGAGCATCACCGCATGGTTCATCTCACGCCAATTGGTGGCGATCATATTGGTGGCAACCGGCAGGCCGGTGGCACGGCGAAACTCCGCCATCACCTCGCGCCCGGAATAGCCCTGTTCGGCGCCGCAAGGGTCTTCTGCGTAACTCAGCACATCCTGCATGTTTTTACAGAGCGCAATCGCTTCTTCCAGGCGCCAGGCACCGTTGGGATCGACGGTAATTCGCGCCTGTGGAAAACGTTTTTTAAGCGCCGACGCCGCCTCCAGCTCGTGCTCGCCCGGCAACACGCCGCCTTTCAGCTTGAAGTCTTTAAAGCCATATTTGTCCTGTGCCGCTTCGGCGAGGCGCACAATCGCCGCGCTATCCATCGCCTGCTGGTGACGCAGGTGATACCAGTCATGGCTGGCGCCTGCGCCATCGCGATAGGCCAGATCGGTTTTCTCACGATCGCCGATATAGAACAGATAGCCGAGCACGGTGACCTCGTCGCGCTGCTGGCCGGGTCCTAACAGTTCCGCCACCGGTACGCCGAGATGCTGACCGAGCAGATCCAGCAGCGCCGCTTCCAGCGCCGCCACCGCATTCACCCGCAGTTCAAAGGTCCAGGCGCCCTTGCCGAAGGTATCGAAATCTGCCGACTGATTGCCTTTATGCACCTGCTGCACCAGACGGTTCATGCGGGCAATCTGCTGGCCTTCCACCTGCGGAATAGCCTGTTGCAGCGTCTGCAAAATGGTTTCCCCACCGGGCGCTTCACCTACGCCGGTGTGCCCGGAGCTGTCGGTAAGCACCACGATATTGCGGGTGAAGCAGGCGCCGTGCGCGCCGCCGATGTTGAGCAACATGCTGTCGTAGCCCGCGACCGGGATCACCTTCATGCTGGTGATCACCGGGCTGCTTTGCGTCGTCATAGTGGATCCTTGTGCATCGGTTTCAGTTCAAAGCGTTTGATGTCGCCGGTGATGAACAGGAAGCTGAACGCAGCGACAAAGGCGTGGATGCCGACATAGACCAGCGCGCCGTTATACGATCCGGTCGTCGCGATGATGTAGCCGATAGCGATAGGCGTTACGATGCCCGACGCGTTACCAAACATGTTGAACAGACCGCCGCTGAGACCGCTGATCTCTTTCGGTGCGGTATCGGCCATCACCGCCCAACCCAGCGCGCCAATGCCCTTGCCGAGGAAGGCCAGCGCCATAAAGAACACCACCACCCATTCGGTATCGACATAAATACAGACCACCATGGAGATCGACATCAGCATGCCCACCACAATCGGCGTCTTACGGGCGATGTTCAGCGAGCCGGTTTTGCGCATCAGCATGTCGGAAATTACCCCGCCCAATACGCCGCCGATAAAGCCGCATACCGCGGGAATCGAGGCGACAAAGCCCGCCTTCAGAATCGACATGCCGCGCTCGTTGACCAGATAGAGCGGGAACCAGGTGATGAAAAAGTAGGTTAGCGCGTTGACGCAGTACTGGCCGAGATAGATGCCCAGCATCATGCGCGAGCTAATGAGCTGGCGAATCTGGAACATTTTTTCGTCCCAGCCGACTTTGCGCTCCTCTTTCTTCTTGTCCATGTTGATCAGCGCACCGCCCTGCTCAATATATTCAAGCTCCGCTTTGTTGACGCCCGGATGATCGTTGGGATCGTGGATCACCTTCAGCCAGACAAAACTGAGGATGATGCCCAGCCCGCCCATAAACCAGAAAACGTGTGCCCAGCCGACGGCAGAGGTCAGCCAACCCATAATCGGCGCAAAAATCACCGTGGCGAAATATTGCGCCGAGTTAAAGATGGCCACCGCCGTGCCGCGCTCCTGCGCCGGAAACCAGGCAGCAACAATGCGGCTGTTGCCGGGGAATGAAGGGGCTTCCGCCAGACCCACCAGGAAGCGCAGGGTGAACAACGCAATCACAATGCCGAAGCCATCAAAGACGTCGACAAAACCCTGTAACAGCGTGAACAGCGACCAAATGAAGATGCTGTAGAAATAGACGCGCTTTGAGCCGAAGCGATCGAGTAACCAGCCACCCGGAATCTGCCCGATCACATAAGCCCATGAGAATGCAGAGAAGATATAACCCATGCCGATCGGATCGAGTCCGATATCCCTGGCCATTGATGTGCCAGCGATGGAGAGCGTGGCGCGATCACCGTAGTTAAACGAGGTGACGATAAATAACATCACGACGATCCAATACCGCGCGTTGGTTCTTTTCTCCACCGCGCTTTTGGCGGGGCTGATTGTACTCATGATGCACTCCTGAAACTGTTTTCACTCTGCATGCATACACATCGCGTTGGGTATCAGAATGAGGTCGGGTTAAAAACAGCGATTTTATTGTTGGCAAACAATCTCTTTGCGCAGTGTCAGGTCATATCCTGGTGCAACGTTGAAAAGTATATGAAGGGCGGCTGGCGCAGGCATTAGATGAACGCACGAGTATTTGCACTAACAAACATCGTTTTTATGGCATTTGCACATTTGAGTGCGCGAGCGCTCACGAAAACTGTTTTTAGCGACGATTTATTACGTCAAATCGCATGCTTTTATCGGGCTTTGTGAGAATCTTCACTTGTACCTGGTGAAGCGCCAGAAAATAGCCGTAATCAACCGGTGAATGGCCGACATTTGCACAGTGTGGTGCCCCCCGCGGCTGCCTATACTTTTTCCGGCAAACAATTTCCGCAGTTGATGTGTATCGCATCACTTTTACCGTTTTCTCACTGTGGGCAGATGAGCAATGAATAAAATCACCGTAGAGACACCGCTTTATATCAAGGTGCATGAGTCGGACAATGTCGCCATTGTGGTGAATAATCATGGCCTTCCCGCCGGTACGATGTTTGCCGGTGGCCTCAGACTGATTGAGCAGGTGCCGCAGGGCCATAAAGTGGCGCTCAGCGCCATTGCCCGCGGCGAACCGATTCTGCGCTATGGCGAAATTATTGGTTATGCCGTGCAGGATATTGCCCAGGGCAGCTGGGTAGAGGAGTCGCTGGTGGCCCTGCCGGAAGCGCCGCCGCTGGCAAGCCTGCCGCTGGCGAATCAGGTGCCGCCGCCGCTGCCACCGCTTGAGGGTTACACCTTTGAAGGCTATCGCAACGCCGATGGCAGCGTTGGCACGCGCAATCTGCTCGGCATTACCACCAGCGTGCATTGTGTGGCGGGCGTGGTCGATCATGTGGTCAGGATCATTGAGCGTGAACTGCTGCCGCGCTATCCCAACGTCGACGGCGTGGTGGCGTTGAATCACCTTTACGGCTGTGGCGTGGCAATCAATGCCCCGGCAGCGGTGGTGCCGATCCGCACCGTGCATAACCTGGCGCTCAACGCTAACTTCGGCGGCGAAATTATGGTGGTCAGCCTCGGCTGCGAGAAGCTGCAGCCAGAGCGTCTGCTGGCGCCGGGCGGCGGGCTGGAGGCGATTAACGTCGGCGATGATGACATTATTCGTTTACAGGATGAGCAGTTTGTCGGTTTTGAGGCGATGGTGACGTCAATTTTGCAGGTGGCCGAGCGCCATTTGCAGCGGCTTAACCAGCGCCAGCGTGAAACCTGCCCCGCCTCAGAGCTGATTGTCGGTATGCAGTGTGGCGGCAGCGATGCTTTTTCCGGCGTGACCGCCAATCCGGCGGTCGGCTTCGCTTCCGATCTGCTGGTGCGCTGCGGTGCCACGGTGATGTTTTCAGAGGTCACGGAAGTACGCGATGCGATTCATTTGCTGACGCCGCGCGTGATCGATGAAGCGGTAGGCAAGCGCCTGCTGGAAGAGATGGCGTGGTATGACGACTACCTCAATCAGGGTAAAACCGACCGCAGCGCCAATCCCTCACCAGGCAATAAAAAAGGTGGCCTGGCGAACGTGGTAGAAAAAGCACTGGGTTCGATTGCCAAATCAGGACGCAGCGCCATTGTTGAGGTGCTTTCTCCCGGCGAACGCCCTACCCGTCGTGGCCTGATTTATGCCGCTACGCCAGCCAGCGACTTTGTCTGCGGCACGCAGCAGTTGGCATCGGGCATTACGTTGCAGGTGTTTACCACCGGCCGTGGGACGCCTTATGGTCTGGCGGCCATTCCGGTGATCAAAATGGCAACGCGTAACGCGCTGGCGGAGCGGTGGCATGATTTGATGGATATCAACGCGGGTACTATCGCCACCGGGGAAGAGACGATTGAGCAGGTGGGCTGGCGGCTGTTTGAATTAATTCTGGATATTGCCAGCGGCCGCAAACAGACCTGGTCCGATCGCTGGGGAATTCATAATCAGCTGGCGGTATTTAACCCTGCGCCGGTGACCTGAAGGCCGCCAGCACAGGCTGGCGACGCTGGAATTACAGCAGTTGCATCCACTGCTCAACCCATGGCATGGCCACGGACTCCGGCTCAGGATGCTCTTCAGCATCAATCAGCAGCACGTCGCCCAGCCGTTGCGCGCCCTGCTCCTGCAGCAGGGCGTCAAACTTCTTGCCGCCGCCGCAGAAATGCTCATAGCTACTGTCGCCCAGCGCGATAACGCCGTAACGCAGATCGGGCTGGTGGCCCAGCTTTTCACGCATCTCTTCGTACAATCTGCCGATGCTGTCAGGCAGATCGCCCTGGCCAGTAGTCGAGGTGATAATCAGCGTCACCTCACTGGCGTAGGGTTGCCAGTCAGCCAGCGTGGCGTCTTCATAAACATGCACATCGTGCCCGGCCGCCTGCAAAACAGGCTGCGCTTCTTCCGCCACTAACAGGGCATTGCCGTACATCGTGCCCACAAATATTCCAATCCTGGCCATTGCTGCTCTCCTCAGGGTAATGCGATATCCTGGCCTGCCGACGGCGTAATTTCAACCCGAGGGAGATCGGGGAGAAGCTGCTGCCAGCCAAAATGCGTCATCATCGTTTGCCAGACACCATCAAGCCCGGCGGTAATGCACAGTGGCTCACCGGTTACAGGGTGCGTTAATGCAAGTTTACTGGCGTGCAGCATGAGCCGATTGCAGCCCCAGTGCTCGGCAGCGGCGCGATTCTGTTTGAGATCGCCGTGATTGGTATCGCCAATAATCGGATGGCGTAAGTGCACCAGATGGCGACGCAGCTGGTGTTTACGGCCGGTTTTTGGCTTCAACTCAACCAGGCTATAGCGCGCGCTGTCGTAGCGCCCGACCGCAATGGGCATTTCTACCCTGGCCAGCCCGCGATAATGAGTCACCGCAGGCTGCGGCAGACGATCGGCGGAGGCAAACTTATCTGCCACCTTGTCCAGCTCTTCCACCAGCGGGTAATCCAGCAGCGCTTCATCCTGCAGCCAGCCGCGCGTCAGCGCATGGTAGGTTTTTTCGATTTGATGCTGCTCAAACTGCTGCGACAGCAGCCGACCCACTTCACTCGACAGGCCCATCAGCAAAACGCCGGAGGTCGGACGATCGAGACGATGCACGGTAAACACATGCTGACCAATCTGGTCGCGCACCGTCTGCATCACTACCACTTTTTCTTTGCGATCCAGCCAGCTACGATGTACCAACCAGCCAGCGGGTTTGTTCACCGCGACCAGCCACTCATCCTGATAAAGAATCTCCAGCATTAAGCCTGACCGTCCGTAAATACTGCATCCAGACGATTCAGCACCAGCAGCAGTTCGGTGCGGCCACTGAGATCGGCCTCCAGCGCCATCTCGTAATAAGGCACAATGGCAAAGCTGCCCGGCAACGGCCGTTGCGCATCCAGCAGCGCACGCATCCGCGGAATTAAGATCCATTGCAGCCACTCAAGTGCATGCATGGTATCGACGCAGAAAGGCTCCACGCTGGTGAAAGCGGCTGCGTCAGGCGCTGCGGTGCGCCACAGATCATATTTTTTTAGCACCTGCTCAATCTCATTCAGATAAGCGGCGACTTGCTGTTCAGGCGTCAAAAGCATCTCCGGGGGAACAGATTTGGGGGCGAAAAGGATAGCACTGGTCGGCCAAAATCAGCATAAAAAAAGGGAGCACTGTAAAAACAGTGCTCCCGGTTCGTTTGTAGACGTCCTGCTACGCTTATGCTCCCTGCTCGTCCATGAAAACTTTTCCTGCGTGACATCCTGCCACTCTCGTCATCATGACCTGTATTCCTTTAGCATCCTGGCCCACCGCACATTCCGTAGCGGCTCTCATTCTCCATCCTGGAGGTGTCCTTTATCCTCATCCTGAGGTGTCCTGCTTCAACCCTGAAGCCTTCCTTGAGGCGCGTATCCTTCTGCGATCCGCTTCTTCATCCTGAATCGACATCATCCTGATGCCGCTTAATCCCGGTGGTCTCCTGACCGACCTGCAACATTCTGCCAGACTCTTATAACGACACAAGGTAACGAATAATTTAACGATAAGTGCTTACAGGTTAGCAAATCGTCACGCTTATATAATTTTTTGATTTATTTACATTTTTGTAACGTCTGAAGAATTAAACCCAGCATTATTTTGGCGATCTCTCACAAGCTATGTGCGAGATCTCTTACAAAGCATATAGCTAAAGGCTTACATCTGGCTGGAGGGCATTTAAAAAGGAGGGCACATCTTCAGACAATATCTCACGCTTATTGGTTCCCAACTGTTCAAGAATAACCTCACCGCGGAGATTACACAGCGAAACCACTTCCAGCTCTGAATCTGTGGTCGCGATAAACAGCGTGGGTGACTGCTTCAGCCGGCGCTTCATCACCAGGTGGCCGATCAGGTTTTCCTGTATGCGAATAAAATCGTCCTCGCTCCACACCTGCAACAGCGTAAGCGGGCGCGTACCAAGGCGTGCCGTCATATCACCAGCAAACTGCGTGGTATACCAGGCGGTAATGGCTGGCTGAAGTGCGAGATCGAGAGCATGAGAAACCGCATCAAGGTTCTGTGGCAGTGTAAACGGCTGGGGCTGCCATAAGACGCTCGTCTCACGCGTAGTTATAATACAGGATGAAGGCACGCTGTAAAGCGCTTCGCTCTCTGGCGCATGACCGTATTGCTGCTGCCACTGCTGGCAATAATTTGTTGTAAAATTTCGCAGCGCATTTGCCGTTTCAACCATCATTAATTTTCTCACTCCACAGGGGTACGTTACACTTAACCCCTTATTTCTGATTTTCGGTAACCGTTATGTCTTACGACAACCATCAGGCGCTAAACAGCCTGACGCTGGGCAAGCCCACAGCCTACCACGATATTTATGATGCCAGCCTGTTGCAGGCGGTGCCACGCAGTATGAATCGTGAACCGCTGGGTCTCTATCCCGAAAGCCTGCCCTTTCAGGGCGCCGATATCTGGACGCTGTATGAGCTCTCCTGGCTGAACAGTAAAGGCGTGCCACAGGTAGCGGTCGGCGAAGTGGTTCTGGATGCCAGCAGCCAAAACCTGATTGAATCCAAGAGCTTCAAACTCTACCTCAACAGCTTCAACCAAACCAAATTTGCTGACTGGGGCAGCGTCCGCACCACGCTGGAACGCGATCTCTCCGCCTGTGCGCAGGGCGACGTTAGCGTGGCACTGTTTCGTCTGCAGGAGGTCGAAGGTCAGCCGATTGGGCACATGGCCGGCGTCTGCATTGATGAGCAGGATATCACTATCGATGATTATCAGTTCAACACTGACTATCTCGACAACGCCACGCGTAGCGAAGTAGTGGAAGAGAGCCTTGTCAGCCATCTGCTGAAATCAAACTGCCTGATTACCAATCAACCAGACTGGGGTTCGGTGATGATTCGTTATCGTGGGCCGCGCATCGATCGCGAAGCGTTACTGCGCTACCTGGTCTCTTTCCGTCATCACAATGAGTTTCATGAGCAGTGCGTTGAGCGCATCTTTAATGATGTACTGCGCTACTGCAAGCCAGAGCAGCTCACGGTTTATGCACGCTACACACGGCGTGGCGGCCTGGATATTAATCCCTGGCGCACCAACACGCCGTTTGTGCCCTGCCGTTCGCGTCTGGTCAGGCAGTAATTGCGAGAAGCCTCGCAGCGCAGTGCGATAGCGTTGTTAAAGCGCTGGCAGGACGGTTAACCTGTTTATCACAGCGGCCTTTTGCCGTCAGAACAAGGATTTCGCTGCCGCGCGTGAACCTCGTCCGGCAGCGACAACTATCACCGAAACGGGTGCAAAGGAGTTTATTTGATTACGCATATCAGCCCTCTTGGCTCAATGGATTTACTTTCGCAGCTTGAAGTCGACATGCTCAAGCGCACCGCCAGCAGCGATCTTTACCAGCTTTTTCGCAACTGTTCGCTGGCCGTCCTGAATTCAGGTAGCCAGACCGACAGCAGTCAGGAGTTGCTGTCGCGCTTCGAGGATTTTGATATCAACGTGCTGCGCCGTGAACGCGGCGTGAAGCTGGAGCTGATTAACCCGCCGGAAGAGGCGTTTGTCGATGGGCGTATTATTCGCTCGCTGCAGGCTAACCTGTTCGCCGTGCTGCGCGATATTCTGTTTGTAAACGGTCAGCTCAACAGCAATTTGCTGGAACAACAGCAAGATAACAACACATCGGCGTATATCACCAATCAGGTCTTTTCCATTCTGCGCAATGCGCGCGCGCTTCATGTCGGCGAATATCCCAATACCGTGGTGTGCTGGGGCGGCCACTCAATCAATGCGGTGGAATACCAGTATTGCCGCAACGTGGGTTCGCAACTCGGCCTGCGCGAATTAAACATCTGTACCGGCTGTGGGCCGGGCGTGATGGAAGCGCCGATGAAAGGTGCGGCGGTCGGCCATGCTCAGCAGCGCTATAAAGAGAGCCGTTTTATTGGTTTGACCGAGCCTTCAATTATCGCCGCTGAACCGCCTAATCCGCTGGTGAATGAGCTGATTATCATGCCGGACATTGAAAAACGTCTGGAAGCCTTTGTGCGCATTGCGCATGGCATCATTATTTTCCCTGGGGGCGTGGGCACGGCGGAAGAGCTGCTTTATCTGCTGGGCATCATGATGAACCCACATAATAAAGATCAGGTGCTGCCGCTGATTCTGACCGGACCCAAAGAGAGTGCGGATTACTTCCGTGGTCTGGATGATTTTATTGTCAGCACGCTGGGTGAACAGGCTAAACGTCACTACACCATCATCATTGATGACGCCGCTGAAGTGGCTCGCCGCATGAAGCAGGCAATGCCGCTGGTGAAAGAGCATCGCCGCGAAACCGGCGACGCTTACAGCTTTAACTGGTCGATTCGCATCGCTCCCGATCTCCAGCAGCCGTTTCTGCCAACGCACGAGAATATGGCGAACCTTAATCTTTATCCTGACCAGCCTGCGGAACAGCTTGCCGCCGCGCTGCGGCGGGCGTTCTCCGGCATCGTGGCAGGTAACGTTAAAGAGATGGGCATTCGCGAAATTCGTGAGAAAGGTCGCTATAAGCTGCACGGCGACGCGGCGATCATGCATCGCATGGATGAATTGCTGCAGGGCTTTGTCGCGCAGCACCGCATGAAACTGCCGGGCACGGCTTATATCCCGTGCTACGAAATCATCAAATAACCGCAGGCGGGCAGCAGGATGCTGCCCGAAACCGATCATGACGTTTCATCTGTTAATCGTCGATGCGCTGAACCTTATCCGTCGCGTCCACGCCGTGCAGGGTTCCCCCTGCGAAGAGACCTGTGTTGGCGCGCTGCGTCAGCTGCTCAACCATACTCAGCCGACTCATGCCGTGGCGGTTTTTGACGACGATCGCCGTTTACCCGGCTGGCGTCATCGCCTGCTGCCTGATTACAAAGCGGGCCGCCCGGCCATGCCGGACGATTTGCAGCGTGAAATGCCCGCGCTGCGTGCGGCCTTTGAAAAGGCGGGTGTTGCATGCTGGACGGCGAATGAAGATGAGGCTGACGATCTGGCGGCCACGCTGGCGGTGAAAATGGCGGCCCTGGGTCACCGCGCCACCATCGTCTCTACCGATAAAGGCTATTGCCAGCTGCTGGCACCGGCGATTCAGATCCGCGACTATTTTCAGAAGCGCTGGCTGGATATGGCATTTATTGAAAAAGAGTTTGGCGTGGCGCCGCATCAGCTGCCCGACTATTGGGGGCTATGCGGCATCAGCAGCAGCAAGATCCCGGGCGTTGCCGGTATCGGTCCAAAAAGCGCGCAGCAGCTATTGCAGCAGTTTGGCTCACTCGCCGCCATCTGGCAGCAGCTGGAGGCAGTACCCGATAAATGGCGCAATAAGCTGCAGGACCAGCAGGAGATGGCGCAGATTTGCCGACAGGTGGCAACGCTGCGCGCTGATTTACAGCTGGCAGGCAATTTGAAATCCCTGCGTCTGGCACCCTGAATAGCAGGCTCGGCCTGCTGTTCAGCAACCTTTAGCGCTCGTCGCGACGGCCCGGCGTGGCGCTCCAGATGCGACGGATATGCACCGTCACTTCCTCACGATCGTGATAAAGCTGGCGGGCATGAATTTGTGCGTTGATGCCTTTTTCCTGCAAACGCTCCTGAATCAGCTGCAGGTTTTGCGACACCTCTTCATAGCGCTTTTTCATCGGTAATTTAAGGTTGAAGATCGCCTCACGACACCAGCCATTAACCAGCCAGTCAGCCATCAGGTTCGCCACGCGCACCGGTTTTTCAACCATGTCGCAAACCAGCCAGTAAATGTTGCTGCGCGTTGGGCGATAGCGAAAACCATCTTCTTTGTGATGGGTCACCTGGCCGGTGTCCATCAGGCTCTGCGCCATCGGTCCATTATCCACCGAGTGCACCATCATGCTGCGTTTCACCAGCTGATAGGTCCAGCCGCCGGGGCAGGCACCGAGATCCACAGCATACATGCCGCTCGCCAGACGCTCATCCCACTCGTCGGCGGGAATGAAAATATGAAATGCCTCTTCCAGCTTTAACGTTGAACGGCTCGGCGCATCGGACGGAAACTTCAGGCGTGGAATGCCCATAAAGAACGGCGAATTATTTTCCGGCAGCGAATAGCCGACGTAACAGGTGCCCGGTGCGATAAAGAACACATGCACCACCGGCCGTTTCGCGCTCTCATAGTTGAGCAGGATTTTGTTGGCACGCAGGCTCGCGCGCAGCGGCACGGTAAATTTGCGGCAGAACTTCAGCAGTTCTTTGGCTTCGTTGGTATCAGGCACCTCGACGCGTAGGTCGCCGCCCTTCTCAACCGCTCCGGTCAGCATGCCGGTCACCGGCGTGATGCGATCCTCGCTGGGCAGATCGCGCAGCAGTTCGCCGACCACCACCATCTGACGGGCAAAAATCAACGACTGAAACGGCAGCTCACGCAGCAGCTTCTCCGCTTCACCCTGCTGATAGCATTCAAACAGCACGTAACCGGACTGCTCTTTCACGCGAGCAAAGCCGAAGACGTTCCGCTCCGCGGCTTTGGCCGTAATCTCAGCCGCGCACTCTTTCTCAAAGCCGGAACGGCAATACAACAACACTTTATTCATGGCGATCTGCCTTTTTTTTCAGACGCAGCGCGCCAATCAACATCAAAAACCAACCGATAAGCAGGCAAAAGCCGCCAACCGGGGTGATAAATACCAGCATATGCAGGTGAGAGAGCGCCAGACAATAAAGGCTACCGCTGAACAGCACGGTGCCCAATGCCAGCAGCGCGCTGCTCCAGTAAAACCAGATATTTGCCCGACGTAACATCGCGGCAGCGAGGCCCATCATCGCCAGCGTATGGTACGCCTGATACTCAAGACCGGTGTGGATCCACGCCATTTCGGTTGGACCCAGCGATTTGCTCAATACATGTGCGCCAAAGGCGCCAAACGCCACCAGCAGAAAGCCACTGATGGCGGCAAAGATGAATGTGGCACGACTGGACATCAGACTATCCTCAACACAGCACGCCATCCCGTGGCGCACCGAAATAATTAGTGTTCGTAGCGAAAGCGGAACTTTTCCTGTTCGCTGGCGGCCTTGGCCAGAATCCACTGCCGAAAGGCGGCTATTTTACCCAGTTCTGCCTGGCTGTCATGACAAACCAGATAAAAAGCATTTTTGCTCACCAGCACATCATTAAAGGGACAGACCAGTCGGCCCGCTTCCAGCTCGGTTTGCGCCATAACGTTATTGGCCAGCGCAATGCCCTGACCATGAATCGCCGCCTGGAGCACCATGGCGCTGTGGCTAAAGATCGGTCCCTGCTGCACATTAATATGCTGCAAACCCAGCTGGCGCGTATAGGCCAGCCAGTCACGGCGCGAGGCATCATGTAGCAGCGTGACTTGTGCAAGATCGGCAGGCGTTTTCAGCGCGCGTTCGCCAATCAGCAGCTGAGGCGAACAGACCGGCAGCAGATATTCGGCATAGAGTTTTTCCGCGCGCAAGCCTGGCCAGTTGCCACGACCATAAAAAATTGCCACGTCGACATCGTCCGCCAGCTTCTCCTCTTCGCGGTCAACCGCCTGGATGCGCACGTCGATGCCCGGATAAGCTGAATTAAAGCTGGTTAGCCTCGGCACCAGCCACTGAATGGCAAAACTGGGGGGCAAACTGACGGTCAATGCGCCTTTTGCGCTGCGCGCCTGGAGCTTGCGGGTCGCATCATTCAGCGCGGAGAAGATCTCTTTGATATCGAGATAGTAGCTTTGGCCCTCTTCGGTCAACAGCAGCGAGCGATTGCGCCGCCGAAACAGCTTCAGGCCAAGGAAATCCTCCAGCGATTTAATCTGATGGCTTACCGCAGCCTGAGTCACAAACAGCTCTTCAGCCGCTTTAGTAAAGCTAAGATGTCGGGCTGCGGCGTCAAAAACGCGCAGTGCATTGAGTGGTGGAAGACGCTTAGACATAGTTCCCGCGCAGACGATAGAGGCAAAACCAGATGAACTGGCAAGGTTGCGTTACGTATTAGATTTTTTTATCCGAGGCATTATAAATTGTCCGTTGAGGAAGCTCCAGCAAATACCTATAGTTGCGCCACTTCCGGAGCCGGAACGAAAAGTTTTTGCAGATTTGTGCGAGAGATCGCGGAAAGAAGAGAGACTTTTGGCTTGTGGTTGTGATGTTGTGTTTGCATTTTTGATCTGACATTTTCAGATCTGATTTTTCTTCCTGTAGATTTATCCTGTCTGTCCATAGTGATTTAATACAGCACCGCAAATTGCGGTGCTTTTTTTTTGCTGCGATTACTGTCCGGTTTCAACCATCTCTTTTACGTCTGAACGGTTGATCTGCTGCTTGTTGCCATTGGCATCTTTATAGCTGATCATACCGGTATCGCTATCCACGACTGGCTTGCCATCGGCAACAATGGTGCGTCCATCATTGGTATGCATCACATAGTTGCTTGAACAGGCAGCCAGGGTAAAAGTCATGGCACACGCGGCTAACACTGCGGCGAATTTTTTCATTTTCTATTTCCTTGTAGATAGATTGCGATAAACCACCCGCTAAATGCGCACGCGAAAAGGAAAAATCCCTTTACAGACAACAGCATTTTGCGGCGGGAAAAAGTTTACACCTTGCATCTAACAGCATAACCCGCTTTTTCAGCTTTGCCAGTTGCCGCGCCATACGTACTGAGTTCCTTACCGACGAGCAGGATATGACACCCTTCAATCCAGTAACATTTCGCAGCCAGTTTCCCGCCCTGCACGATGCTGGCGTTTACCTTGATAGCGCCGCCACCGCCCTGAAACCGCAGGTTGTCATTGATGCGACACAGCAATTTTACAGTCTCAGCGCTGGCACCGTGCATCGTAGCCAGTTCGCGGAGGCGCAAAAACTGACCGCACGTTATGAACAAGCACGTGGCCAAATCGCCGACCTGATTCATGCTGCCAGCCCGCTGGAGATCGTCTGGACGCGCGGCACCACCGATGCGATCAATCTGGTGGCAAACAGCTGGCTGCGCCCTCGTTTACAGTCGGGCGATGAGATTTTGGTTTCCCGCGCAGAGCATCATGCCAACCTGGTGCCGTGGCTGATGCTGGCGGCGCAAACCGGCGCTCGCGTCGTGGAATGGCCGCTGAACGCGCAGCTGCTGCCCGACATGACTCTGCTACCGACGCTGCTAACCGCTAAAACGCGGCTGCTGGCGGTCAGCCAGATGTCTAACGTGACCGGCGGCGGCCCCGATCTCGCGCAGGTGATTGCGCTGGCGCACAGCGTGGGTGCCAAAGTAATGGTGGATGGCGCGCAGGGCATCGTGCATAACGCGCCCGACGTTCAGCAGCTGGATATCGATTTCTACGCGTTTTCCGGTCACAAGCTTTACGGGCCGATGGGCATCGGCGCACTGTACGGCAAGGCAGCACTGCTGGAGGAGATGCAACCTTCGCAGGGTGGCGGCAAAATGTTAACCGACGTCAACTTTACCGGCTTCACGCCGCAGCCGGTGCCGTGGCGCTTTGAAGCGGGCACGCCCAACGTCGCTGGCGTGATTGGCCTGAGCGCAGCGCTGGAATGGCTGCAGACCATCGACATGGCCGGTGCCGAACGCTGGAGCCAGCAGTTGGCCAGTCAGACAGCTGAACAGCTGGCGCAGATTGCCGGTTATCGCAGCTTTCGCTGCGGCAATTCCAGCCTGCTCTCTTTCACCATTGATGGCGTACACCACAGCGATATCGTCACGCTGCTGGCGGAGAGCGGTATCGCACTGCGCGCCGGTCAGCACTGTGCGCAGCCATTGATGGCGGCGTTAGGCGTGAGCGGCACGCTGCGGGCATCTTTTGCCCCCTATAATAATCAGCAGGACGCAGAGGCGCTGGTTAGCGCGCTGTATCACGCACTGGACATACTGGCAGACTAGAGATGACAACCCTGATTGCACCGCACCCCTTCGGCACCCTGCTCACCCGTGACGCACTGGAGGCGAAATTTGACGCCTGTCGGCTGTGGGAAGAGAAATATCGTCAGCTGATTCAGCTGGGCAAGCAGCTGCCTGCGTTGGCAGAGGCGTTAAAAACAGCAGAGATTGAGCTTAGCGGCTGTGAAAATCGCGTCTGGCTGGGCCATCAGCGTCTGACAGACGGCACGCTGCATTTTTACGGTGAGAGTGAAGGACGTATCGTGCGCGGGCTGCTGGCGGTGTTGCTCACCGCGGTTGAGGGTCAAACGCCGGATACGCTGCTGGCGCAGGATCCGCTGCTGATCTTTGATCGCCTTGGGCTGCGTGAACAGCTCAGCGCCTCACGCAGCAGCGGCCTGCAGGCGCTGGCCGCTGCGGTGATCGCGGCCGCACACGCGCATTAAGCCTGCGCTGCGCGCTGGCGCGCCAGCAATTTTTTCAGCGCATGCGACACGGCGACAAAGCCAAAGGTCGCCGTCACCATCGTAGCGGCACCGAATCCTGAGGCGCAATCCATGCGTTTTGGCCCTTCTGCGGTGCTGCGTGAAGCGCACACTGAACCATCCGGCTGCGGATACATCAACGCCTCGGTAGAAAACACGCAGTCGATACCCAGCCGGCCTTTGCTGTTCTTCTTGATGCCAAAATCCTGCTTCAGACGCTCACGCAGCTTTGCCGCCAGCGGATCCTGAATGGTTTTTGCCAGATCGCTGACCTGAATTTGCGTGGGATCGATCTGTCCGCCCGCGCCGCCGGTGGTCACCAGCGGAATTTTGTTGCGGCGACACCAGGCCAGCAGCGCGGCTTTTGGCCGCACGCTATCGATGGCGTCGATCACGTAGTCAAACGCCGGTGCCATCAGCTCAGCGGTATTGTCTGGCGTAATAAAATCATCAACGCAAATCACGCGGCATTCCGGGTTAATTTCGCGGATGCGTTCCGCCATCACCTCGGTTTTCGCCTTACCGACGTTATCGCGCAGCGCGTGAATTTGTCGGTTGGTGTTGGTGACACAGACGTCATCCATGTCGATCAGCGTCAGCGTGCCAATGCCGGTCCGCGCCAGCGCTTCCGCCGCCCACGAACCCACGCCGCCAATGCCCACCACACAGATGTGCGCATCAGCAAATCGTTGCAGCGCATCCTGACCATACAGGCGCGCCGTACCGCCAAAGCGTTGCCGCCAGGCTTCAGAAATCAGAGTCATAATTACCTTCAGAGGCTGCGGGCAGAAAGCCCGCAGCAGAGAACATTACAGAGCGTTGCCAGAGAGCAGCATACCATTACTTTTTTGCTGGTTGCTGAACAGTAATTGCCCTGCGCCAGGCGCAGAGCGCAGCACCCAAACGCGGCCATAATGGTTATAGAAGCCGGCCATATGTCCGGCATCAGTGCCAATACCCTGATAGATATCGAAATGCTGTCCTTTAATCGCGCCGCCGACATCCAGTGCCACCATCAATCGCATCTCATAGCGACCGTTGAACTTCCCTTTTTGATCCAGCAACGGCACTTCCGCCAGCAGCACGGTGCCTGGCGGCAGCAGCGCGCGATCGGCAGCCACAGACGCTTTGGCAACCAATGGCACGGCGCTGGCACCGCGAACCGGCGCAAAGTTTTCCGGCTTGAAGAAAACAAACGACGGGTTAGTTTCCAGCAGCTTGCGCACATCCGCTGCGCTATGCTCTTCCGCCCATTTGCGAATCGCCTGCATCGACATATCTTCGCGCTTCACTTCGCCGCGATCGATCAGCTCTTTACCGATGCTGTGATAACCCCAGCCATTTTTCCCGGCGTAGCCAAAGAAAGTCAGCGGGCGACCATCACCATAATCGACGTAGCCACTGCCCTGCACATCCATCATGAAGTTGTCGATCAGTGAGTTGCTGTAGCCCGCAATATAACGTTCATCGATGGCACCGCTGTAAATCTGCGCACGGCTGGGCAGCTTTCTTCCTTTACTGCGCGGCGGCATGCGGTAGATCGGATACTGGAATTCACCCTGACGGGTATAGCGCGCCTGCACCACCGGCGTGTAATAGCCGGTGAACTGCACGTTACCGTAATTGTCGACGCCTTCCATCTGGAACGCATCCAGCCCGAACTGGCGAAGCTGACGCGTATCGGCGCCCGCCATCAGCCAGCTTTCCACTGCGCTGTAGGTGCTGCTCTGTCGGGAATAGAGCGATGAGGAGGCGAATTTGATCTGCCCCACCTGATCGCCAAAATCTTTGCCGTTCACCGGTCGTCCTTTGGCGTTAGGCTGATTCACCAGCGCCAGCGGTTGATGCAGTTTTCCGTCTTTATATTGCTGACCGCGATCGGTCGGTTTTGACGAACATCCCGCCAGTAGCGCCAACAGCGCGCCAGTAAATGCAAGCTTTGCCCAACGTCCTTTCATTGCGTTCTCTTTATTGCTGATGGTGGCTGATAAATGCAGGCTGAAGATAGCAAAGAGCCGCGAGGATTTAAACGCATCGCCGGGCCGCAACGAGAAATTGCGCAGAAAAAAATCGTATTGACGATAAAGCCAACACTCTGTTCCCGTTTGTTAATTTATGCAAAAAAAGGGTTGCGTCATAACGCCGAAAGAGTATAGTGCGCTTCCACGGACGCGGGATGGAGCAGCCTGGTAGCTCGTCGGGCTCATAACCCGAAGGTCGTCGGTTCAAATCCGGCTCCCGCAACCAACTCACGAAAGTGAGCGCAGTAAAGAAACAAGCTGTTGTGATGGAAGCAACAGACACGGACGCGGGATGGAGCAGCCTGGTAGCTCGTCGGGCTCATAACCCGAAGGTCGTCGGTTCAAATCCGGCTCCCGCAACCAACTCACGAAAGTGAGCGCAGTAAAGAAACAAGCTGTTGTGATGGAAGCAACAGACACGGACGCGGGATGGAGCAGCCTGGTAGCTCGTCGGGCTCATAACCCGAAGGTCGTCGGTTCAAATCCGGCTCCCGCAACCATTTAAACACCCAATCGGGTGTTTTTTTGTATCTGAAATTCGTCATACCACCTGCCGTTCAGGGCTTCCCTGCCCATCTCACTACTTATGCGCCGCGCCCGATGCCACCCAGGCTTTGATGCCAGCCAGAATCGCCTCTGCCACCTGCTGCTGATAACGCGTGGTGCGCAACTTCCGCTCTTCGGCAACGTTACTGATAAATGCGGTTTCCACCAGAATCGACGGAATGTCCGGCGCTTTCAGCACGGCAAAGCCCGCCTGATCAACAGTGCGCTTGTGCAGATGATTAATTTTTCCCATTCTGGCCAGCACCTCTTTACCCAGCTTCAGGCTGTCGGTGATAGTTTGCCGCTGCACCATATCCAGCATGGTGTGATCGAGATAGCGATCGCCGCTCATGCTGACGCCGCCAATCAAATCCGCCTCGTTCTGTGACTGCGCCAGAAAACGCGCTGCGGCTGAGGTCGCACCGCGGGTCGACAGGGCAAACACCGACGAACCGCGCGCCGCCCGGCTGGTAAACGCATCCGCATGGATCGACACAAAGAGATCGGCACGCTGTTTGCGTGCCTTTGCCACCCGGACTTTTAGCGGAATGAAGACATCTTCGTTGCGCGTCATGTAAGCGCGCATCTTCGGCTCTTTGTCGATCAGCGCCTTGAGCCGCCGTCCGATTTTCAACACGATATCTTTTTCGCGCGTTTTGTATTTGCCGTGTGCGCCCGGATCTTCGCCGCCGTGACCCGGATCGATCATGATCACAATCGGCCTGTCGCGCCCCGCTTTGCCTGGCAGCGGCGCACTGACCGGCTGGGTTTTCTCCAGGTCGCCCTGGTTATAATCTTTCAGCAACGCGAGCAAGGGGTCGTCATGCGCCACTTCAGTTTGCGCGTAGAGATCGACCACCAGTCGATGGCGAATACCGGCCACTGGCGCCAGGGTGAAGATCTTCGGCGCCACGCTGCGCTTCACCTGAAATACGATGCGCACCGTATTGTGATTAAATTGCCCGACTCGCGCCTCTTCAATAAAGGGATCGTCGCTGCGCACCAGTTTGCTCACGCCTTTCAGCACGTGGTTCAGCTGCGCATGCTCAATGTCGATCACCAGCCGATCGGGATTACTCAGGAAAAATTGCTTATATTTCAGCGGAACCGTCGATTCCAGCGTAACGCGCGTATAAGTTGAGGAAGGCCAGATGCGAATAGCCACCACATGGCTGCTGGCCGCCAGACCATCACGACTGATGGTTAACATCCATGCGGCACCAATGCCTTGCAGTAATCGTCGTCGGGATAAAACAGGGGTTGATTCGGACATGCCACTCCATGCTGCTGTGTACGTCTAAAAAATCGCCAACAGAAAAAAAATCAAAGCGGAACTTTAACGAATCTCAATTTTCAAGTCATCCCAAAATTGCCAGAAAATGCAGACCGTTAGCGCGGCGGAGCGGAGTTAACCGTTGCGCCGCCAGCTGAATTGGCACTTGCAAAAACCCTCACAAAAGAATAAAAATACAAAAAATACGAATAAAAATGCAATGAGGTTGGCCGTGAAGGAACGTAGTACTGAACTGGTTCAGGGTTTTCGCCATACCGTTCCCTATATCAATGCCCATCGGGGCAAAACCTTTGTCATCATGCTGGGTGGCGAGGCGATCGAGCACGAAAACTTCTCCGGAATCGTCAATGATATTGGCCTGCTGCATAGCCTGGGTATCCGGCTGGTGGTGGTTTATGGTGCACGTCCGCAAATTGACGCTAATCTCGCGGCACATCAGCTTGAGCCGCAATATCACAAACATACGCGCGTTACCGATGCGCAATCGCTTGAGCTGGTCAAGCAGGCCGCCGGGCGTTTGCAGCTCGATATTACCGCCCGCCTTTCAATGAGCCTGAACAATACGCCGCTGCAGGGCGCGCATATTAATGTGGTCAGCGGCAACTTTATTATTGCCCAGCCGCTGGGCGTGGATGACGGCGTGGATTATTGTCACAGTGGCCGTATCCGTCGCATCGATGAAGAGGCGATTCATCGCCAGCTGGACAGCGGCGCTATCGTATTGATGGGACCGGTTGCGGTATCGGTGACCGGCGAAAGTTTTAATCTGACCTCAGAAGAAGTGGCGACACAGCTGGCGATCAAACTTAAGGCAGAGAAGATGATCGGCTTTTGCGCCGAACAGGGCGTCACCAATGATGATGGTGAAATTATCTCTGAGCTCTTTCCTGCCGATGCGCAGCAGCGTATTGACGTGCTGGAAACGCGCCACGACTATCTCTCGGCCACGGTGCGCTTTCTGCGCGGCGCGGTGCGTGCGTGCCGCAGCGGCGTGCGGCGCAGTCATCTCATCAGCTATCAGGAAGATGGCGCGCTGCTGCAGGAGCTGTTCTCACGCGACGGTATCGGCACGCAGATTGTGATGGAATCGGCAGAGCAGGTGCGCCGGGCCACTATCAACGATATTGGCGGTATTCTTGAGCTGATTCGTCCACTGGAGCAGCAGGGTATTCTGGTGCGCCGCTCGCGTGAACAGCTGGAGATGGAGATTGATAAATTCACCATTATTGAGCGTGATAATTTAACCATCGCCTGCGCTGCGCTCTATCCTTTCCCGGAGGAGCAGATTGGCGAAATGGCCTGCGTGGCGGTGCATCCCGATTACCGCAGCTCATCGCGTGGCGAAATGTTGCTGCAACGTGTGGAGATGCAGGCGCGCCAGATGGGCTTGAAAAAACTGTTTGTGCTGACCACGCGCAGTATTCACTGGTTTCAGGAGCGCGGCTTTACGCCGGTGGATATTGAACTGCTGCCAGAAAGCAAAAAAGAGATGTACAACTATCAGCGCCGATCCAAGGTGTTGATGGCCGACCTGCGTCAGTCGAGCGCCAGATGATAAAAAAAGGCACCCTGTGAGGTGCCTTTTTTATTAGTCTGCCAGCCGCTCCACCAGCCCACTGCGCCGCTGCGTACGCAGCTGAACCGCCCGGCTGAACACCGTTTTATCGCTGTATAATGTCAGCTGTTTACGCGCGCGAGTGATCGCGGTATAGACCAGTTCCCGCGTCAGCACCGGCAGAAACTGGTTTGGCAGCACCAGCGCCGTGTGATCAAATTCCGATCCCTGCGATTTATGCACGGTCATCGCCCATGCCGTTTCATGCGGTGGCAAACGGCTTGGCTGCACGGCTTTGATCGAGCCATCCGGCAGCGGAAAGAAGACCTTCAGCGCGCCTTCACTGTCATACATGGCTACGCCGATATCGCCGTTGAACAGGCCAAGCGCCCGATCGTTGCGGGCGATCATGACCGGACGCCCGGCATACCATTTTCCGACGCTGAGCGGCTTATCCAGTAGCCGTTTACGCATCAGCGTTTGTACGATGCGCTCATTGAGCCCGGCGACCCCAAACGGCCCTTCACGCAGCGCGCACAGCAGCTGATAGCGACCAAATGCCTCCAGCACCGCCGCAGGCTCTGCCTTCTGCCGCAATAGCTGCACATAGTCGTGGTAGCCGGTGACCACCTCATCCAGCATCTGCTGATAGCTGTCGGCATCAGCCAGATCAACACGCTGAAGATCGGTAAATCCGCGCTGAAATACCTGCTCTGCTTCAACGGTATCGCCTGCATTGACCGCGCTGGCCAGCTGACCGATGCCTGACTTCGCATCAAAACGATAGCTTTTGCGCAGCAGACAAATGCTGTCGCGCACCGCTGACACGCTATTGTCGTCAATGCCTTCAACCTTGCAGCCGGTCAGGGCGCTAAGCAGCCGCGCACGTTCCACGCTGTAACCCGCTTCGGCGCAGCGGCAGATATCACCCAGCACTGCGCCCGCTTCCACGGATGCCAGCTGATCGCGATCGCCTAGAAAAATCACCCGCGCATGGCCAGGCAGCGCGGCGATCAGGTTAGCCATCATCGGCAAATCCACCATTGAGGCTTCATCGACCACCAGCACATCAAGGTGCAGCGGGTTGCCGGCATGATAGCGCAGGCGCTGGCTGTCCGGCTGTGCGCCCAACAGGCGATGCAGCGTGGTCGCTTCGGCGGGAAAGCGCTGCCGCTCTTCTTCGCTGACCGGCAAGCCCTGTAGTGCCTTACCCAGCGATTCCGTCAGCCGCGCCGCCGCTTTGCCGGTCGGTGCGGCAAGCTGAATGCGTAACTTGCCGCCTTCCAGACGGATCATCGCCGCCAGCAGCCTGGCAACGGTGGTGGTCTTACCGGTGCCAGGCCCGCCGGAAATCACCGCGGTTTTTCGGGTCAGCGCCACCGCAGCGGCAATTTTCTGCCAGTCCTGCTCGGCTTCGCCAAACAGCGCATCCAGCACCTGGCGCATGCGTGTGGGATCGGCTTCCTCTGCGGCGGGCGGTGTGGCGATAAATGACGCCACATGACCTTCACTGCGCCACATACGATTCAGGTAAAGACGTTCGCCGCTGAGCACCAGCGGTGCCGGTGATGAACCATCGCTGACCGCTGGATGTTGCGCCAGCAGATCGCGCCACGCCGTCGGCGCGCCCGCTTTTTGCCACAGGGCACGCGCCAGTTCAGGATGCCGTCCGGCAAACAGGTTGTCGACCGTGAGATGCGCCAACGGCAGACACACATGACCCGCACCCGCCTCTGCACTGAGCCAGGCAGCGGCCAGCATCAAAGCAGGCTGCTGTTCGTTAGCCACCATACGGGCGAACTGCACGTCAAGCGGTCGCAGCAAGCGTTTGGTCAGCGCTTCAATCAACAGGTTATTCATGCTAACTCCACGTCGGTACCGGCAAAAAGCCGATCCAGCGATGTAATCAAATGCGCGGCAGGGCGGGTATAAAAGATGCCGTTATCCGATGCGCTGCCATCAATGCCGCGCAAAAAGAGATAGAAGACCCCGCCAAAATGACGTTGATAGTCATAATCGGGCAAACGGTGCCGCAGATATCGATGCAGCGCAAGGCTGTAGAGCTGATACTGCAAATCATAGCGATGAGAAATCATCGCCTGTGCCATGGCGGTTTGCGTATAGGCTTCGCTCTGCTCACCCAGCCAGTTTGATTTGTAATCGAGCAGGTAATATTTCCCCTGCCAGCAAAACACCAGGTCAATAAAGCCTTTCAGCATGCCCTGCACCTGACGGAAATCGAGCGGGGGCGCGGCCGCCGACAACGGATCGTAGTGGCGAATCACGCGATCGAGACGATCCGCGGTAAGCATCGCCGAGATAGGCAGATAGAATTCCAGCTCCACCTGACGCTGTTTAGCCGACAGCTGGCGTAACTCAATTCCCTCTTCGCCCAACGGTGCTGCCAGCACGCGCTCGGTCCAGCTTTGTAACACCGGCAGCCAACTCAACGGATAACCCTGCTCTTCCAGCTGCTGGCCCAGCCAGCTTTCGGCAACCGGCTGGGTAAAATCGATCTGCTCAAACAGACCGTGCAGAAAGGTGCCCGGCGAGGCACCGCGCGGAAAGTGATGTGGTGTCAGCGCCGGTTCGATCACCGCCGATGCATCACCCACCGCGTCGATATCGAAACGCGGCGTCAGATCCAGCGCCACGGTGGGCCCATGCTGCTGCAACGCCGAATAACTGGTTACGCGCCAGTTATCATTTAGCGTGCGGCTCAAACGCAGGCTGCCCAGCGCGCTGCTGGCCGGACGCTCAGGCCGCCATATTTGATCTTCCGGTGCCGGTTCGCTGACCAGCGCCACGTTGTCATTACACATCTGCGTTAAGTAATGCATTAACTGACCCGCATCGGCGGCCTCGCCCTGCTGCACCAGATAACCCAGCGCACTTTTGTGCAGATCGCTGGCACCCTCTTTTTTACGATTGCCTTTTACCAGCGGCGCGATACCGACGCTGCAGTGCCAGACCGCACGCGTCAGCGCCACATAAAGCAGGCGCAAATCTTCCGCCAGACGCTCCTGCTCAGCCAACTGCTGGCTCTCTTCGCCACCGCGCAGATCCAGCAGCGGCTGAAAAGTTTGCCGATCGTGATAGACCGCCGCGCTGCTTGCTTCACGAAAATTTGCAATAAACGGCAGCCAGACCAACGGATATTCCAGCCCTTTGGATTTATGCACTGTGACAATCTGCACCAGATGACGATCGCTCTCCAGACGCAGCTGCTGATTGCTGGCCTGGCTGTTGGGCTGCTCAATCTGCTGCGCAAGAAAACGCAACACCGCGTGCGGGCTGTCGAGCTGCGCTGAGGCTTCCTGCAGCAGTTCGCCGAGGTGCATCAGATCGGTCAGACGCCGCTCGCCGCTTTCCGACGCCAGCAAATTTTCTGCCAGCTGACGTTTCACCATCATATCGCGCAGCATAGGCAGCAGGCCGCGCTGCTGCCAGAGGCGCTGCCAGTTGGCAAACTCGTCCACCAGCGCATCCCATGCCTGCTCATCGCGGCTCAGCCGATCGATGGCAGCGGCATCCAGCCCTAAAATACTGGTTGCCAACGCGCTGCGTAAGGTTCGCTCATGCTCTGGCATCAGCACCGCCTGCAGCAGCCAGAGCAGTTCGCGCGCCTCCGGAGTGGTGTAGACGCTGTCGCGATTGGAAAGGTAAACCGAGGGAATATTGTAATGATTGAGCGCTTCACGCATGACCGTGGCTTCGCTGCGGCTGCGTACCAGAATAGCGATATCGGATGCCTGCACCGGACGCAGGTCGCCTTGCTTGCCGATCATCGCACTCTGCTGCTGTCCGCCCTGCAACCAGCTGCAAATCTCGCTGGCGCACTGCAGCGCCATATATTGCTGATAGTCGCTGACGCCGACGCCTTCGCCTGGCTGTAGCAGAAACCGTAAGGCGGGCTGTGCCTGACCATTGATCTCGAAGCGCAACCCGGCGTTTCTGGCCGCGGCGTTAACCGGCAGAAAGGGAATCTGCTCGAATAAAAACGGGTTTTCCAGCCGCGAAAACAGCTGATTCACGCTGGCAATCATCGCAGGAGAAGAGCGCCAGTTAGTATCCATGGTGTAGTGTGCGCTCACTTCAGAGCGTGCATGCATATAGGTGAAGATATCGGCACCGCGAAACGCGTAAATCGCCTGTTTAGGATCGCCGATCAACAGCAGCGCATGCTCAGGTTGCTGCGCGTAGATTTTACGGAATATACGGTACTGTTGCGGATCGGTATCCTGGAATTCATCGATCAGCGCAACCGGAAAACGGCTGCGAATGGTCTGCGCCAGTAACGCGTTATCTTCATGCTGCAGCGCCTCATCAAGCCGACTGAGCAGATCGTCAAAGCCCAGCAGCGCGCGCAGCTTTTTCTCTTTGCGCGTCATGATGCGAATTTCCTGCAGCGCGCGGGCGATGATCAGATCGCGCAGCGACAGCGGCTCAGCCAGAAAGTCTTCAATGGCGCTAAACAGCGCATGTACCGGCGGCGCGCTCTTTTTGGTTTTCTCATGCAGCGTGCTTTGCTGAAATCGCTCCAGCTCTTTGGGCACACTATACGTTTTGGTTTCCTGTTGCGCCCACTCGCCGATTTTTTCCAGCCAAACCGGCAGGTTTTTACTGCTGTAGCTGCGTTTATCAACGCCAGACTCGTGAATCAATCCATGCAGTGAATCGGCGGCTTCTCGCCACTGCGCTTTGATAGCGACGATACGGGCAATCAGCTTTTCATGTCGCACGGCGAGGGTTTCATCCTCCGCAGGCGGATGCTTGAGCGACGGCGACTCGCCCTGCAGCCAGGGCATCAGGGTAGTCAGCAGCTGCACCGGGCCGGTCCACTCTTCGGCGATCACCTGCGCAATGTCCATCGACAGCGGATAGCAGTGGCGACGCCAGAAATCTGCCGCGGCCAGGCGCAGCAGATGCTGCTCGTCTTCAATCAGCTGCTGGTCAAACAGCATGCCGGATTCAAAGGCGTTCAGGTTGAGCATGCGCCGACAGAAACCGTGGATGGTGAAAATGGCGGCCTCATCCATTTGCCGTTCTGCCGCCAGCAGCAAATTAGCCGCGTCGCTGAGATCCGCAATTTCAGCCATCAGCGCGGCTAATTGAGGATTGCTGCTGCTGCCGCGAACGCAGGCAATGCGCAGCTCGTGAATATTGGCACGAATACGGCCGCGCAGCTCAGCGGTGGCCGCCTCGGTAAAGGTCACAACCAGGATCTCCTCAACCGATAACGGTCGGAAGTAGCCGTGTTCGCCACCATGCCCTAACAGCAGCCGCAAATAGAGCAGCCCGATGGTAAAGGTTTTGCCAGTTCCCGCAGATGCCTCAATTAATCGTTCATCACGCAGCGGCAAGGTCAGCGGATTAAGCGGCCAGGCAACCTGTTCACTCATTGCAACGCACTCTTAACCGGCATCGACTGCTGCAAGTCAGACAGCGCCGCCCAGGTGTGATAATCAGGCAAGATGGCGTAATCTGCCGCGCCCTGATGGCTGCCTGAAACCTGCGACATCATGGTCAGGCCATTTTGGGCGATAACCGCCTGATGGAAGAAATCCGCCAGTGAAGCGGGCGTAACCTGTTTGATCTGTTCCACTGCTTTTTCACGCGTATCGAACTGATAATTTTCCCGGTCAAAATCTTTGCTGTAACGTCCAGCCTCTTCGTCCAGCGTCTGCGGGCGTTGCTGCAGATCGTTAATCATCGCCAGCTGATACTGTGCAAAATCTTTCTGCTGCATGTCGCGCAGACGCTTTTCCGCCTGCGGATAAAAAGCCTGATAGCGCTGTAACAAATAAGCGGGCTGCTTAACGTTGCTTTGTAACAGGAAGCCAATACCCCACTGACGGCCTATCGGCATCTGAAACGCGAACACCGCATAACCCAGCTGTTCTTCAGTGCGCAGCTGATTGTAAAACCACGGCTGGATAATCTGGCTAATCATCGAACTGTGCGCGATGCCCTGATACTCGTTGTAACCCAGTGGCGCATAGAGCGCGGCCAGCGCCGAATCAGTACTGCTGCCTGGCTGCTGCAGGTTGGCTTTAATCGGTTTATCGAAGGCGATGTGCTCACTGTGCCACCAGCCGTCGCCCTGGCAGCCCAACTGTTTTTTCAGTTCGGTGGCAAGAGCGGTCACGCTGTCGGCACGCATATTACCGATGACCATCATTTCAGGCGTCGCCTGCTGGATCAGCTGCTGGCGATAGTGCTGCAGGTCGTCCAGCGTCAGCGTTTTTATCACTTCGCGACGCTCGCTACGCTGGGTATAGGGCAGGCGCGACAACATTTGTGCCGGTTGAATCGCCTGCTCAAAGGCTTTGCCGCGATCGGCGGCATCAAGCTGCTGCAGGTAAAACGACTTCGCCTGGGCAAACTGCGCCTCATCGGGCTGATAGCTGATATAGCCATGCAACATCTGTTGCATCAGCGCTGGCAGATGCTGTGTAAAGCCGCTGGCGTTAAACATGATGCCGTCATCTTCGCTGCTGGAAAAGCTGATCCCCGCGACGTTAGCCTGCGAGTTAAGCTCATCCAGCGCCAGGCCAGCCAGGTAATCGTTTAGGCCAAACAGTACCTGGCTGCGCGCATCGCGCATCGCCGCTTTATTACGTAATGCCAGAGTGATATTGGCTTTTGGCTCACTGGCAAAATAGCGGCTCGGCATGTAGAACACGCGCAGGCCCGGCTGGTTTACCAGCTCCTGCGGATGAATATAGGCTTTCTCAAGCGGCGGAATCAGGCTGAAATCATCGGGAATATAGGGGTTTAACGTGGGCATGGCCAGATGCATGTCATCAGACATCTTTTGCCACTGCGCAAATTTTTCGCTGCTAATCTTATCAACCTGATAAGGCGCATCGACAAAATAGGCGACTTTATTGTGCGGCTCTTTCTCGCCGATATACCAGATACGTGCATGCTGCGGCGTCATCATGGCGAGCCGGGCATTGATCGCCTCGGCATCATACCGATCGGCCAGATAAGGCGCATCGAGCGTGTGCGCTACCGGCACACGCAGCATCAGGTCAACCAGCCATTCGATATAGCCCATATCGCGGGTTATCGACGGATAACGGAAATCGATATTCAGCACCTTGGCTACCTCATCGAAGTAGCGTTTATCCACGCCCTGCTGACGCAGCAGGTTGATATAGCTGAACACCGCGGCAACTACCTTATCGCGCTCCAGCATGCCTTTGTCGGTAAGGTTAACGGAAATAGCAAACAGACCGCCATTGCGATCGATAACCGGATCGGCTCCGGCATTAATCGCGTCCGCGAGTCCCTGCTTTTGCAGCCAGTCTGACAGCGTATCGTGACTGCGATTACCCAGTAAGTAAGCGATCAGCGTGTCGCTTTTGGTGCGAAATTTATCGCTGTTATTATCGATACGAAACTCAATTTTCAGCTGCTTACGCGGCTGCGCAGGCACGTAATGAATGATGATTCCCTGCTGTGCATCGGTTGCCGCGGGTACGCTGATCGCCGGCACGCTGGCCTGACGATTGGGCACGCGACCAAAGGTATTGGCAGCGATGTGAGCCATTTCCGGCAGCGGGCGATTACTGTAAATCACCGCTTTCATCAGGTTGGCGGAATAGTGCTGCTGATAAAACTGCTTCAGGGTGTCCAGCAATTTGCTGTCCGGCTTGTCGCGCAACGTATCCAGATTGCCGCCGGAAAAGCGCGAGCCCGGATGGGCCGGATTCAGGGTTTCGGCGCCCACTTGCTGCATGCGCAGGCCATCGCGGGCACGCGCCATGGTTAGCTCGGCGTTAACCGCATTGCGTTCACGCTCAACGTTAATGGGATCGAGTCGCGGCGCAGCAATGGCATCCGCTAAACGATCCACCGCCGGTGCCAGCGCATCGTTTTCTACTTCAAGATAAAAAGCGGTGCGATAAGAGGCGGTGCTCGCATTGTGGCTGCCGCCATGCATTTTCAGGAATTCCGCGAGGTTATCAGGCTGGGGATAGCGCGCAGATCCCATCAGCACCATGTGCTCCAGGAAGTGCGCCAAACCGAGTTGCGAGTCAGGATCGTCCAGCGAACCAATCGGCAGGGTCAGCGCCGCCAGTGATTTGGGTGCCTGTACATCGGAAACCAGCATGACCGTCATACCGTTATCCAGGCGAATCGCCTGATATTGACGGGTATCTTTATCGCTTTTATTGATGGTTTCATTGATGGGTTGCCAGCCATCGGCAGCGCGCGCGCTGATTGCAACCAGGGAACAACATAACAGACTGATAATCCAGACAGCATTCTTGCGCATTACAACCTCTTCTTAACCCTGGCATTACCCGGCGCTGTGCCACCGGGCAATAAAGTACAACAAACCGACAAAACGTTATAAAGTCACATTACAACAACCTACTGGCGATGTCCGCTATTGTGTAAGAAATACTGTTTATTCGTCCAGCCGCGCCTGACGTAACGGCAGTAGCCAGCGTGTTGCCTGGCGGGTGATTTCCGCAATGTGCTCTTCACCCAGTTGACGAATCAGCCGTTGCAGATAGGGATCGCTGCCCTCACCTTCTACCTGATAATTTCCGCTCCACGCCAGCAGCAGTTTGCCTCGCGCTTTCGCCAGGGTTGCATCGTCGCTCAGCAACTGGCCCGATTTTTCATCAAAGCACGCTTCAAGCCAGGCGCCGCCGCTGGCGGGTAACAGCAGTAAAGGCTGGCTCATGCCCTGCTTAAAACCGATGACGTACGCTTCAAGCTGCTGTTTCGCCACTTCCGCCGGAAGCGCTGCAAACTGCCAGGCGCTCTGTTTGCGGCCAAACATCCGGCTGTTCCCCGTGCCGCCAAGCGCGCAATAGATCAGGTGTTCCAGCCAAAGAATCAGACCATCTTTTAGCGTCAGTACGCCGGGACGCCAGCGTAACAGGCCATCGTCCTGCACCTGCGCCAGCCAGCCGGTTAGCTCAACGCCATCCACCGGCAAGGCAATTTCCCAACTGCTGCTGCTGCGACGATGGGACTTAACCTGCTCTGCCAACTCCAGCATCTCCTCCTGCTGCCCGCGCCAGAACAGCTCACCAAAGGCGCCATAGGGCAAGGCGCCAGCAGCACGATAATGCGCAAACAGCTGCTCACTGTCCTGATCCTCAATCAGCGCATTGAGCAGCTGCGCGTTGATCTGATAGCGATCCAGCGTTTCGATCACAAAGGGTTCGGCGTCCGGTAGCTCGCTGGACTCCAGCGCAAAGCTCACGCCCAGCCGCTGAGTAAAGAAAGCACGCACCGGATGACGCCAGAAGCTCAGCAGCTGCTCTGCGGTTATCTGGGTTAATTCTGGCGCTGGCAAAGGCTGAATAAAGTCAGGATGTGGCTTACCGGCAGCACTGGCCGCGGGCAGCCACTCAGCGGCAAAGCTGCGAAACTCTTTTTCCACCGCAAAGTTGTCGGCGTCAAAAGGTGTGCGGCTGTGCAGATGATGCAAATGTCGACTGACCTTGCGGGCGCTGCTGTCAACGTCCAGCGCTTCATCACCCTGCAAACAGAAGCTCTGGGTAATGTAATCGGTCAACTCGGTGACCAGCACCGACGGAAAACGCTCGCTGTTATCCTGAATCGATCGGCCAATGTAGCTGATATAGAGCTGTTGCTGCGCAGAGAGCAAGGCTTCAAGAAAAAGGTAGCGGTCATCATCGCGGCGGCTGCGATCGCCTTTTTGCGGCTGCTGGCTCATCAGGTCAAAACCCAGCGGCGGTAACGTGCGTGGATAAACGCCATCGTTCATCCCTAACAGGCAGACCACCTTAAAAGGAATAGAACGCATCGGCATCAGCGTACAGAAGTTCACTGGCCCGGCGAGGAAACGCTGGCTGATGCGCTGCTGATCGAGTCGCGAAGTCAGTTCATCGCGCAGCAGCGTTATCGGCACCGGCGCGCTGTAGCTCACCTCAATGCCAAAATTGATGCACTGCTTCCACTGCTCTTCGATAAGCGCCAGCGCAACCTCGGTGTCCGCATCGGCGGCAAAAAAATCGTCGAGTATTTCCCGACAGAGCGGCAGCCATTCGGTCAGAATGCGCGGCGCACGGAGCCGTTGACGCCACTGGTTGAGCTGCATCAGTAAATCGGCAAGGTTGCCCGCCAACTCGGCTATCAGTCCGCTGGACTCGTCATAAGGCAGAATACCCTGCCAGTCGCCATGATGGCTCTCCATCGCGTACCCCAGCAGCATGCGCGTGATGCCGAACCGCCAGGTGTGCTGCCCGGTAGCGGGCAGTTCAAGCTCACGTACGTTCTCATCATCCAGCCCCCATCGCACGCCCGATTCTGCCACCCAGCGCCGCAAACGGCGTAAGCCATCCTCATCAATAGAAAAACGCGCCGCCAGCGACGGCACCTCCAGCAGGGCCAGCACCTCTTCAGAGGCAAAGCGGCTGTCGGGCAGCGCCAGTAGCGTCAGGAATGCCTGAATCGCCGGGTGCGCCTGACTGGCGCGCCGATCTGAGAGCGCAAACGGCAGGTAACGCTCGGGCGGCGCGCTGCCGAAAACGGCCTGGATAAAGGGTGAATAGGCGTCAATGTCCGCCACCATTACGATGATGTCGTGCGGCGTCAAAGCCGGATCGGCTTCCATCATCGACAGCAGGCGATCCTGCAAAACTTCAACTTCACGCTGCGGGCTGTGGCAGACATGAATCACGACGGAGCGATCGTCAGCACGCAGCAGGCGCTTGTTGTGGCTGCTGTCCAGCTCCTGTGCGGTCAGGCCGATGCGCGCATGGTCTTCCAACTCCAGCAAATCGTGCTGCATGGCGTGCAGCAGATTATCCTCGCCGACATCGACAAAGGCATCCACCTCATTGGCTTCCATTTGCGCCAGCAGAAACAGATTGTCGCGGCCCAGCTTGCCCCATGAGGCAAGCAGCGGATTAGTGAGCTGCTGCTCACCCAACTCATTGAACAGTACGCTGGCATCGGCCGGTTCACGAAACAGGCCGCGTTCGCTTTGAGTCTGATAAACGCGCCGCTGGCGGCTTTGTAGCCGTGCCAGAAACGCATAATCCTGGATATCGCCCCAGTAATGACGGCAGGGATTGGTGAACAGCAGATGGATATCGATGTGTTTGCCCAGCGCCTTTAATGCCTGCAGATAAACCGGCGGCAGGGCTGAAATTCCGCAGATAAACACACGTTCCGGCAGGTTTGCAGGTCGCTCATTGCTGTTTTCCAGCGTGCGGATAAAGCGTGAATAGAGGTTGGCACGATGCCACTCGGGTTGCCCGAGCACCGCGGTATAACGCACCAGCTCTGCCCATAATGGTGCCTGCCAGCGCTGCACGTCACCCAGCCCGTCTACTAACTCGCCTTTTTCCCAGCGGTTAAGCCATTCCGCCCGATAAACCAGATACTGGTCAAACAGATCGGCTACCCGTGAAGCAAGCTGGAATAATTTTCGCTGGTCGCCATCGTCATGCAAATAACTGCGTAACGAAACAAACTCTTCATGATGCAGCATTTCCGGCAGGATGGACATCAGCTTCCAGCCCATGCTCGCTTTATTGAAGGCGCTGACCTCGGGGATGCCCGGCAGCACACGGACAAACATCTCCCAGATAAATGAGGCGGGCAGCGGAAAGTGCAGGTTAGCAGCAATGCCAAAACGCTCGGCAAGCTGCATCTGTAGCCACTGCGCCATGCCCGGGCTCTGCACCAGCACCACTTCCTGCTGAAAAGGGTCGCTTAACGGTTTATTTTCAATGAGATAACCAGCCAGCGTTTGTAGCATATCAAGCTGATTGGAATGGTAAACCGTAAACATGGAGACTCCTTTTTTGTGCTGCCGGATGTAGCAAATGCGCCGTCACTTTAGCGCGATAATGACTGGATGGAAATGCAGTATCGGCATTAACCCCTGGGTTATTTCCGGGTTTACTTATCACATCGTAACTGGCGGATAGTGGCCTGCCGCTGAAGCGGGCTGCGCACGTCGGCAATCAGCCAGCGACAGCCATCCGGTCCCGCCAGCTGACGAAACTGGCTGCTCCAGCCGGGCTTTTCATAGCCTTCAAGGCGCAGTACAGCCAGCCGCCAGGCTTCCCGCTGTTGCCATTGCGCCATAAATCCCTGCGCCAGACGCTGCTGATAGTGCAGCAATCCCAGCGATGCCACCGCAAACAGCAGCATGGCCACCAGTGTCTCGATCAGGCTAAAGCCCGCCTGCTCACTGCGCATCGTCACAGGCCTGTGCTGGCGACAACGGACAGTAATCGATCCATCCGCCGGGTAGCGCGTCCAGGCGGTTGCCATTTGTTCTTACCCAGTGCCACAGCCGCAAAGCAGGGACATCATCGCCTGGCAACAGCGCCTGCTGTGCAGCGGGCTCGCCGAACAGCAGTGCCTGCGCATCCTCCTGATGTAGCAGACAGGCACGCCACTGATATTCAACCTGTGTGCGGCATGACCATCCTGGCAGCTGCGGCCAGGCCTGCTGTAACCCCCAATTCAGCGCTGACTGCGCCTGATGAAAGTCACGCACGTGCTGCTGCTCGTCCGCCACCAGCGACAGCGAGAGATCAAGCTGCCGCTGCATGGCATGAAGCATCAGGGTTGCCAGCATGACCAGCATGATGGTCATGCCCAACACCGCACCGCCCTGCTGCGACCGCATCACAAATTGCCTCCATAACTCCACTGCTCGGTCTGCTCGCGCAACTGAGGAAACTGGCGCACATGGCCACTGAGCACGATGCGAATCGTCTGCTGCTGCTGAAGCAGCTGCAACTCATCAAGCACCACAATGCGCGGATCGGAAATACGTTCCCAGCCGGTGCCTTCGCAACCGCTGGCACCGCGCAACACCTCCAGGCTTTGGTTACGTAATCGATATCCCCAGCGTTCACTTTCTGCATGCTCGCTGCCCTCCCATTTACCGTTACTGTTTTCATCCCACCGCACCAGCAAGCAGCGCGGTTGAATCTGTAATGCTTCGCCGCTGCAAACGCCATGACAATAGCCCGCGCGGCGCACGGCTTTTTCCATCAGTAGCACCAGCTGTAACAGCTCTTCCTGCAGCTGCACGCGAAGCTGTAACTGCAATGTGTCGCGCTGTAGCAGCGGCAACATTTTTCCCACCGCCATCATCAGCACACTGCTTATCGCCACCGCCAGCAGCATTTCAATGAGGCTAAATCCCTGCTCTTTCACTGGCAGTTTTCCTCCTGCGGCTGGCACTGGCGGATTCGACCAAAGGCCGAAATGATGATACGTCTGGTGCCTGCCTTACCGCGTAATTCAAGATGGCCCGCTTTTGCCGTATTGCGCACGCCGTAAAAACCCGGCTCGCCGACGATTTTGCTGATGACGACATCTGCATAGGGCAACACCAGTTGCATTCGCTGTGACGCTACGCAGCTCTCTGGCTTTTTTCCGCTCCCCAGGCAACCCGGATTACCGTCAATCAGCCACAAGCTCTGGCCGCTGTTGTGCCAGTTAGCCCAGGATCGAAGACGCAGCAGAAATTGCTGCACCTGCCGCGAGCTCTCCTCCAGCCGCTGTATCTGCTGCCAGTGCTGCCAGCCGCTGAATGCGCTGCCGGTAAGCACCGCGGCGATAGCCAACACCACCATTAACTCGATCAATGTAAATCCCAGCTGCGATGTTCTGTTCATAGTCAGCGACATTACGCCGATAAAACGCGATGGAAATAGATCAGATCGCAAAGCATAAGGTCGCTTCCAGCACATTCGCGTCAGCAACACTGGCTTACCTTTTACTGCGAGGCATGCCGCAAAAGCCACTGAATCGGCACGCACAAAAGCCGCCTGCTAATGGACTGAGCAGGTAAACAAAAACAGCAGGCTCACAAAGACAGAAAGCCAGGATTCAGGATTCAGGATTCAGGATTCAGGATTCAGCATTCAGGATTTCAGGATTTCAGGATTCAGGATTCAGGATTCAGGATTCAGGATTTCAGGATTTCAGGATTTCAGGATTTCAGGATTTCAGGAAAAGCAGAGCATCGAGCCGGCAAGCCATTAAACAAGGCTCGCTGCGGCAGATATTCGACCTTTAAGAGCGTCATTGCGGGTATCGGAGAGAGCCGTAGAGGATCGCCCGGCAGAAGGCGAGAAAAAAGCAAGAAGCTCGGCACAGCGCCCCTGTGGTTTTGAGCGGCACCTGCGCGGCCAGGGCATTGCAAGCCTTTGAATGAGATAGTAACGCTGAAAATTAATGGTCGCTGGGGAGTAAGAATTTACAGGAACGGTAGGTGAGGGAATGCCTGTCAGAGAGCTCAGGCAGAGGCGATGGTCGCTCTGGGCTGAACTCTCCGACAGTAATGTAACAGTTTAAAGTGTCTGGCTCTGGGTGCGATCCTGACGGCCTGTGAATTCATCGCCGTCACTCTTGCATCCGGTTCTTAAACCGCGACTGGCGCTTTGATCGCCGGATGATATTCGTAGCCTTCAATCACAAAATCTTCAAAGCGATAATCAAACAGTGAATCAGGCTTACGGGTAATCACCAGCTTCGGCAACGGATGCGGTTCACGGCTCAGCTGCAGTCGCGCCTGTTCCAGATGGTTGCTGTATAGATGCGTATCGCCACCGGTCCAGACAAAATCACCCACTTCGAGATCGCACTGCTGCGCCACCATATGCACCAGCAGCGCATAACTGGCAATATTGAACGGCAAACCGAGGAAGACGTCGCATGAGCGCTGATAGAGCTGGCAGGAGAGCTTGCCATCCGCAACGTAAAACTGGAAGAAAGCGTGGCACGGCGCCAGCGCCATCTGATCCAGCTCGCCGACGTTCCATGAAGAGACGATGATGCGGCGAGAATCGGGATCCGCTTTCAGCTGCTGCATGACCTTGCTGATTTGGTCAATTTCAGTGCCGCTGGCGGTGCCCCAGCTGCGCCACTGTTTGCCATACACCGGACCTAAATCGCCGTTCTCATCTGCCCACTCATCCCAGATCGATACCTTATTCTCTTTCAGGTAGGCGATGTTGGTATCACCCTGCAGGAACCACAGCAGTTCATGCACGATAGAGCGTAAATGGCAGCGCTTGGTGGTCACCAGCGGAAAGCCTTCCTGCAAATTGAAACGCATCTGATGACCAAAAATAGAGAGCGTGCCGGTGCCGGTACGATCGTCTTTTGGCGTGCCTTCGGTCAGCACTTTGTTCATTAATTCCAGATACTGTTTCATTTTTCCTCACGTAAATGTTGCTGCGGACGGCGGCGATACGCCCAAACCATCATGATAATACCGGCGAGGATCATCGGGATAGAGAGAATCTGCCCCATACTGATCACGCCGTCAAACAGGCCAAGCTGCGCGTCAGGCTGGCGGAAGAATTCCACAATAATGCGGAAGGCGCCATAGCCAATCAGGAACAGGCCAGAGACGCTGCCCATCGGGCGCGGCTTGCGAATAAACAGGTTGAGAATGACGAACAGCACGATGCCTTCCAGCAGCAGCTCATAGACCTGCGACGGATGGCGCGGCAGAACGCCGTAGGTTGCCAGCAGCGACTGCCATTCCGGGTGGGTTGCCGCCAGTGCAACGTCTTCGCTGCGTGAGCTGGGAAACAGCATCGCCCATGGCAGATCGGGTGCCACACGGCCCCACAGTTCGCCGTTGATAAAATTACCCAACCGACCGGCACCCAAGCCAAAAGGAATCAGTGGTGCAATAAAATCAGCGACCTGGAAGAAGTTACGTTTGGTGCGACGGGCGAACCAGAGCATCACAACAATGACGCCAATCAGGCCACCGTGGAACGACATGCCGCCATCCCAGACTTTAAACAGATAAAGCGGATTTTCCAGAAATAACGGCATGTTATAAAACAGCACATAACCAATACGGCCGCCAAGAAATACGCCCAGGAAGCCAGCATAGAGCAGGTTTTCCACTTCATCTTTTGTCCAGCCGCTGCCGGGCTTGTTGGCGCGACGCACGGCCAGCCACATGGCAAAAAGGAACCCCACCAGATACATCAAGCCGTACCAGTGCAACGATATCGGACCGATGGAGAAGATCACCGGATCGAACTGCGGAAACGCAAGGTAGCCGTTACTCATTTTTCACCATTATTTTTCTGCCCTGAAAAGGGGCGATTAAAGGATTAAGCTAAGCGGAATATAAGGCTGCGCACTATAGCACAGCCTTTTTTATGGCGACGCGCGCAAATGTAAACGTCGGTCAACGGCCACCGCGAATCAGGCCGCCCAGTCCACGTCGTTCCATAAACATGGCAACCTGCTGACGCACTTCACTGGCGGTTTGCGCACGTAGCGCTTTACCGGCCATCTGTTGCGCCTCTTCCAAATCGGTATGGCGCAGCAGATATTTCACACGCGGGACGTTCTTGCCGTTCATGCTGAGATGAAAATAGCCGAGGCCGACCAGCAGCATCACGCACATCGGATCGCCCGCCATTTCACCGCATAAGCAGAGCTCCAGACCTGCCTGCGCGGCGTCCTGAGCAATGCGGTGCAGCGCCTGCAGCATCGCCGGATGCAGCGAATCATACAGGCTGGCAACGCGCGTATTGTTGCGATCCACTGCGAGCAGATACTGCGTTAAGTCGTTGGTGCCGACCGAGATAAAATCGACGCGGCTGGCGAGATGGCCAATCATATAGAGCATGGAAGGCACTTCTATCATCACGCCGATGCGCGGCCGCGGAATGCGGTAGCCGATCATCTCTTCCACTTCACGACCGGCGCGATCGATCAGTTTTTTCGCCTCGTCAATCTCATCAATGCTGGAGATCATCGGCAGTAAAATGCTCAGGTTGCCGGTTGCCGCATTGGCACGCAGCATAGCGCGGACCTGCACGAGGAAAATTTCCGGCTGATCCAGTGTTAAGCGAATGCCACGCCAGCCCAGACACGGATTCTCTTCACTGATTGGCATGTAAGGCAGCTGCTTATCGGCGCCGATATCGAGCGTACGCAGGGTCACCGGCTTATGGTGAAACAGCTGCAGCATGCCCTGATACTGCGCCACCTGTTCCTCTTCCGTCGGGAAGCCGCTTTGCAGCATAAAAGGAATTTCGGTGCGATAAAGGCCGATGCCATCGACCCAGCTGTCGAGTGCGCGTTCATGCTCGGCGCTGAGACCGGCATTCAGCATCACCTGTACCCGCTGGCCGCTTTTCAGCTCGCCAGGCTGCTCGACCACGCCTTCAGCTACTTTGCTGAGCGCGTTCTCTTCAACAATCAGCCGCTGATATTCCTGCAGCAGTACCGGCTCTGGATCAATCAGCACTTCACCGCGATAGCCATCTACCACCAGCAACCGCTTGTTCAGCAGCTCAGGCTGAATGTCTGCGCCCATCACCGTTGGAATGCCCATGGCACGTACCAGAATCGCGGCGTGCGAATTGGAGGCGCCATCGCGCACGACTACGCCCGCCAGCCGCTCCTGCGGCAGTTCCGCAAGCGTGGTGGCGGTCAGTTCATCCGCAACGAGAACAAAACGTTCCGGCCAGGCGTTGGTGCCCTGCAGCGTATCATCGAGGTGAAACAGCAGGCGCTGGCCGAGCACGCGCAGATCGCCGGCGCGCTCGCGGAGATAGTTATCCTGCAGCCGGGCAAACTGCGCCGCGTACTGCTCAATCACGGTTTTAACCGCCCATTCCGCCACGGACCCCTGCTCAATCTCGGCAAAGAGATCTTTTTTCAGGCGCGCATCGCTGAGCAGGTGCGAATAGAGATCGAAAATTGCCGCGCTCTCTTTCTGCACGCTGGCGGTGAAGCGTTTACTGAAGCGCCGGAATTCGGTCGCCGCCTCGCCCATTGCCAGCGTCAGGCGTTCGCGTTCGCTTTGAATATCGAGCGTGGAAGCCTGTGTGACCTGATCGAGGGAAGGCTGCGTGGTATCAACCCAGCCAGGTGCCACCGCCACGCCGGTCGCGGCGGCGATAGCGCGAATACGCGTCTGTCGAAACTGGCCAAATAGCTGGCCAAGCTGAGCCTGCGACAGCAGCGTGCCCAGCTGCGTAGCCAGCGTAACCAGAAACGACTCTTCGCTTTCATCAAACTGACGGTGTTCACGCTGCTGAACCACCAGCACGCCAGAGAGCTGGCGACGGGTGATAATCGGCACGCCGAGAAAAGAGCGATAGCGCTCTTCTTTTACTGAGGGAATGTATTTAAAACTGGGATGGCTCTGCGCATCGGCAAGGTTGATCGGCTCAGCCAGACGGCCAACCAGACCCACAATGCCTTCATCAAACGCGAGCGTGATGGTACGGCCACGGGGCTTTTTCAAACCGCGCGTGGCCATCAGGTAATAACAGCGGCGATCGTGATCGGCGAGGTAAACCGAGCACACCTCGGTGTTCATCGCAAAGCAGATCTCATTTACGAGAATTTCGAGCGCTTCACTCAGACGTGGCGCACCGGCAACCTTCTCTACAATTTCGCGCAACTGAGTGAGCATAATCTGGGTCGACTAACCTCTTTTACGCCGCCAGGCAGGCGCATTACGCTGAACTGTATTCTCCTGCATCGGCATAACCACGGTAGAGAACTCTTTCATCACGCGGCGATATACGTCGCGCTTAAACGAGACAACCTGCCGTACCGGATACCAAAAGCTGACCCACCGCCAGCCGTCGAATTCTGGCGTACTGCTGGTTTGCATATTGATATCCGCTTCATTACACATCAACTGCAGAAGAAACCATTTTTGTTTCTGGCCGATACAGACCGGCTTTGTATCCCAACGCACCAAACGCTTCGGCAACTTGTAGCGTAACCAGTTACGGGTTGAGGCAAGAATACGCACATCTTTGCGATGCAAACCCACTTCTTCAAAAAGTTCGCGGTACATCGCCTGTTCCGCCGTCTCACCAGGATTAATACCGCCCTGAGGAAACTGCCACGAGTGCTGACCAAAACGTCTGGCCCATAAAACTTGTCCCTGCCTGTTACAGATTACGATACCTACATTCGGGCGGTAGCCATCATCATCGATCACTGGACTACCTCAAACTAAAATTCAGATAGCCTGATTGTTTCATACTCCTTACAGACGGTAAACCACTGGTTAAGCGCACCGACAGCGGATAACAAAGGGATAACTCACAGAAAAAGTCATACTTATAAACAGAGGCAGCGAAATCTATGCGATCTTATGCACGTTTTCTGTGGATAGCTTTGTGCAGAACAGGGTAAAGAATGGGATCAACCTGTTCGCCGTCGCGCGCTAAGCCCAAAGAGCTAACAATAAAAGTCTATATTATTCAGTGAAATGAAATTTTATTCATGCAGTTATCCCCGTCTCATGGATCGCTTTTTGGCGAGACAGATCGATCAGTGGTGAAAGATCGACCAGTGGCGATGTTATCCACAGCAATTGCCAAAAAGATCGGCACTCACGCACAAAAACTGGGCAAAAAGGTGTTCGTCAAGCCTGTAAATCGAACCAGTAGCGGTAACATTGCCCGGTTATCCCATTTTTCTGTGGATAAACCGGTGTAAGATCCTGTTCATTGTTGATGACAAGCTGGTAAAAGTGTCACGTCATATAAAACAGTTGTATGAACAATCGGTGAAAAACGCATGATTTATCATGCTATTATTTTTCCTTAAACTGCACTGGCGCCCTGTATAAAACGCGCCATGACAAACTGATTAAATTTTGAACAGCAGCAGGCTTGCTTATGACTCCCCTTTTACTGCCCGCAGGACCACCTGAAAGTGAAGCCGAACTGTTGGCGCGCGCACAGCTGCTGGCTGGTTTGACCCTGAGCGAGGTGGCAGAACAGGTGGGTATGGTGCAACCGCGCGATCTGAAAAGAGATAAGGGCTGGGTTGGTATGCTGCTGGAAACCGCGCTGGGCGCCAGCGCCGGCAGCAAACCGGAGCAGGATTTTGCCCATCTCGGTGTTGAGCTAAAAACCATCCCGATCGACAGCCAGGGAAAGCCGTTGGAAACCACCTTTGTCTGCGTCGCGCCGCTGACCGGCAACAGCGGGCTGACGTGGCAGCGCAGCCACCTACGGCATAAACTGTCGCGCGTGCTGTGGATTCCAGTCGAGGGCGAACGCACTCTTCCACTGGCGACGCGGCGCATCGGTTCCCCTTTGCTGTGGAGCCCGGATGCTGAAGAAGAGGCAGAGCTGCGCCGTGACTGGGAAGAGCTAATGGACATGATCGTGCTGGGCGAGGTAGAGCAAATCACCGCTCGCCATGGTGAGGTCTTACAAATCAGGCCAAAAGCGGCCAACAGCCGTGCCCTGACCGCCGGTATCGGTAAAGATGGCCAGCCAATCATGACATTACCGCGCGGATTTTATCTTAAGAAACGTTTTACCGCTGCGCTGCTGGCGCGCCACTTTCTGCTTTAAAGTTGGTTAACCTGCTGATTTTTCTCTCTCCTGACGCCAAACTGCGCTGTGCTGGCAGCGTTGACATTGTCAAGAACAACCCATGCTTAGCGCCTATTTTAAGAATGGTGCGATTAAACTGCGCGCGCAAATGGATTATTACTACACTGTTGAGAGTATCAGTGAGGGAGAATCAGGAATGAGGTGGATGTCTGGCGTCGTATTAGCGACGGTAACGTGTTTGTTAGGTGGTTGTAGTAGCGATTATGTGATGGCAACCAGGGATGGGAAAATGATCATGACCGACGGCAAGCCGGAAATTGATAAAGAGACCGGGCTGGTGAAATACACCGATCAGTCAGGCCATGAAATGCAGATCAATAGTGATGAAGTCTCAACCATTATTGAACGCTAAGTTCCTCATTCATCGCCTGTTATACCTTTCAGCTATAGCAGGCGCATTTCCCGATAAATCCCCCCTTCCCCCACTGCGATGACGCGGTTATAGTCAAAAAAGCCCCGATCAGCACTGCGTTATCTATTACATAAAGAAAAAGGAAGCCGGCAATGCAATATCACCGTATCCCCCACAGCTCGCTGGAGATCAGCCAGCTGGGATTAGGCACCATGACGTTTGGTGAGCAGAACAGCGAAGCCGACGCCCACGCACAACTCGATTTAGCCCTGCGCAGCGGGATCAATCTGATCGACACTGCAGAAATGTATCCTGTACCACCGCGTCCTGAGACCCAGGGCCTGACGGAAAAGTACATTGGCAGCTGGATTAAAGCGCGCGGCAACCGCGACAAAATTGTGCTGGCCAGTAAAGTGGCCGGTCCATCACGCGGCAACGATGCCGGGATCCGCCCCAATCAGGCCCTGGATCGTAAAAACATTCGTGAAGCCCTTGATGCCAGCCTGAAGCGGCTGAACACCGATTATCTCGATCTTTATCAGCTGCACTGGCCGCAGCGGCAGACCAACTGTTTCGGCAAGCTCGGCTATGAATATGTCGACGGCGCCGTGCCGGTGACACTGCTGGAAACGCTGGAAGCGCTGGCTGAACAGGTGCGCGCCGGTAAGATTCGTTACGTCGGCGTGTCCAATGAAACGCCATGGGGCGTGATGCGTTATCTGCAGCTGGCCGAAAAACATGAGTTGCCGCGCATCGTATCGATTCAAAATCCCTATAGCCTGCTCAACCGCAGTTTTGAAGTTGGCCTGGCGGAAATCAGCCAGCATGAAGGCGTGGAACTGCTGGCCTATTCCTGTCTGGCCTTCGGCACGCTGAGCGGCAAGTACCTGAACGGTGCTAAGCCAGCCGGTGCCCGTAACACGCTGTTCAGCCGTTTTACCCGCTACAGCGGCGATCAGTCACAGCAGGCGATTGCCGCCTACGTCGACGTGGCCCAGCGTTTTGGGCTCGATCCGTCGCAGATGGCGCTGGCCTACGTGCGGCAGCAGCCGTTTGTTGCCAGCACCCTGTTGGGTGCCACTACGCTTGAACAGCTGCAGTTGAATATTGACAGCTTTAACCTGACGCTGAGTGAAGAGGTGCTGCTGGAGCTGGAAGCGGTGCACCGCCGGTATACTTACCCGGCACCATAAACAGAGGCCAGGGGATAGCCTTGCCGGCGGGCTTTTTTGCCTTGCAGGCGGGCTTTTAGGGTCAGTGTCTTTAAGGTCAATGTCTTAAGGACAATGTCTTAAGGTCAACGTCCATTTCGTTCTGCCCTTCGGGCCGCCCGAGCAGGGGCGGCATGCGCCCCGCCCCTGCACCCCGGCTATCCGGCAAACACAACCGCCCGCCAAAAGCGGGTTCCCTCAGCAAAACCCTTTTCCTGACGGACCGGACGCGATTCGCTCCCAGCTCAACGCGCCCTCTCGCCGCATCCCTGCGGCTCGTCCTGGAAAACGCTTTTGCCTCGGCGTTTGTGATGCCTCCTCAAGGTCAAAACCCAGGTCAAAACCTAAAAAACACAGAATAAAAACACGTCAAAAGTACTTTAAAAACACTTCAAGAACGTTTCAAAGGCACTTCAAAATTAAAGGTGTAGCTACATTTTTCTGACGCATTATTTAGATGTCATTTTATTCAGCATTCAACACAAAGCTCGAACCTAAGTTATCAATTATTAAGGTTAAAAATTAAGTTACGTATTAAAGAGTGAGCTTCCTTGCTGATTGGTCAGTTAGTTGGTCAGTTAGTTGGTCAGTTAGTTGGTCAGTTAGTTGGTTAGTTGGTATATGATTTTATTTTTAGGTTTTAGGTTTTAGGTTTTAGGTTTGATTTTAAATTCTTGTCTTAGTCTTTTGGGTTTTGGCCTGGGTTTTGATCTTGAGGAGGCATCACCACCGCTGAGGAGGTGAACATTTCAGGATGGCCCGCCATGGATGGCGGGACAAGGGAGCGCTGAGCAGGAGCGAATCGCGAGCGGTCCGTGAAGAAATGTGAACCGACGAAGGTACCCGCCTGCGGCGGGCGGTTGTGTTTGCCGGATAGCGCGGGTGCAGGGCCGGGGCGACTGCCGGCCCTGCTCGGGCTGCCTTCAGGCAGAACGAAATGGCTTTTGACCTGGCCCTTAAAAAGGCAACCTGCATGCCAGGCAGAACGAAATGGTCCTTGACCTGGCCCTGCCCGGGCTGCCTTCAGGCAGAACGAAATCGCTTTTGACCTTAAGACATTGACCTTAAAGGACGCCCGACCTCGGGTAACACCAGACGGCCCTGGGCCGTCACACTCGCTTCCGACCACTCACCCATAATATTGTTATCGCCACGGCAAACAGCACCCCGAAGCCGACACCGGTGGCAACCGGCGAAGCGCCCAGCTTCACCGCCAGCGAGTAGAGCGCCAGCATAATCAACATGGCGCTGTTTTCACCGAGGTTCTGCACCGCAATCGCGTTACCCGCGCCAACTGACTGCTTGCCGCGCTCCTGCAACAGCGCATTCAGCGGCACCACGAAAAAGCCGCCGAGTACGCCAATGACCACCAGCACGCCGTAAGCAGGCAGTAGCTGATGTTGCAAAGAGAACGCAACAACCGCAACGCCAATCAGCACGCCCGCAGGCATACAGCGCGCCACAGTTTTCAACGTCACCAGTTTGGCCGCGGCCGCGGCGCCAAACACGATGCCAATCGCCACCATGGCGTTAAGCAAAGTTGGCGTTTTGTTATCGCTGATGCCCAACGCCGCCGGAACCCACAGCACCAGCAGAAAACGCAACGTAACGCCCGCACCCCAGAACAGGCTGGTGCCCAGCAGCGAGAAACGCGTTTCACCGTTATGCCACAGCATACGGCAGGCGCTGAAAAACTGCTGCGCCATCCGTAGCGGATGCCAGCTTTGCCCAGGCCGGGCGGAACGCAGTTTCGGGATCAGCAGATTCGCTGCCACCGCAATTGCATACGCCACCACACAGGCGACGATCGCGCCGGTAAGATTCCAGTCGGCCAGGATGCCACCGGCTACCGAGCCCACCAGGATGGCCGCGATGGTTGAAGCTTCCATCAGCCCGTTGGCCTTCACCAGCTTATCGCCGCGGGTGATTTCGCCAAGAATGCCATATTTGGCCGGTGAATAAGCCGCCGCACCGATGCCCACCAGGCTATAGCCGAGAAATGGATTGGCGCCAAACACCATCGCCAGCGTACCCAGCAGTTTCAATCCGTTGGCAAACATCATCACGCGCCCTTTAGCAAAACTGTCAGCTAACTGGCCGACAAAGGGCGCGAAAATAATGTAGGTGGCGACGAAAACCATCTGCAACACCGGCTGGCTCCAGTCGGGATAGAGCTGATTTTTCAGCACCGCCAGCGTGGCAAACAGCAGTGCATTGTCACCAAAGGCCGAGAAAAACTGCGCGACGATCACCGCCAGCATGCCGCGTGACAACAGCGGTGAATCGGGTTGCGTAACAGAACTCATGCCGGATCCGCCTCGTGTTCTTCAGCCATTTTTTTCAGCGCCACAAAGTCGGGCTTGCCGCTGCCGAGCATCGGTAACTGCTTCAGATAACGAATATCGCGCGGCACCGCCAGCTCACTGTTGCCCAGCTCACGCGCTGCTTGTTGCAGCTGACTACGCTGCAAAGCATCATCGGTCGTGAACAGCACCAGCGCTTCACCGCGGCTGCCGTCTGGTTTAATCGAGGCCGCATGCTGTTTCTCCGGCGACGCCTTCAGCGCCAGCTGCTCCACGCTTTCCAGCGATACCATCTCGCCAGCCAGTTTGGCAAAGCGCTTCATGCGGCCCTGAATCTGGCAAAAGCCGCCTTCATCAAAGCTGACGATATCGCCGGTGTCATACCAGCCTGCTTCCATCTCGCCTTCACCATTATCCGCCACCGGTGCTTCCAGCACGCCCGGATTCTCCACGCGCAGATAGCCTTTCATGATGTTTGGCCCGCGCAGCTGTAACTTACCGCCCTGCTCGATGCCTGGCACCGAAATCAACCGCGAATCCATCGCTGGCAGAATACGGCCAACGCTGTGCACTTTAGCCGCCATCGGTACGTTGATCGCCACCACCGGCGCGCATTCTGTTACGCCATAGCCTTCGAGAATACGGATGCCAAAACGATCCTGCCACAGCTGGCGCGTGCCTTCCTGCAGCTTCTCTGCGCCTGCCACCACATAGCGCAAGCGGGCAAAATCGTAAGGATTGGCGAAACGCGCATAGTTGCCAAGAAAGGTTGAGGTACCGAACAGCACGGTGCAGTTGCGGTCGTAAACCAGCTCAGGAATGATGCGATAGTGCAGCGGGCTGGGATAAAGAAAGGTTTGTGCGCCGGTCATCAGCGGCGTAAACAGGCCCACGGTCAGACCAAAGGCGTGGAACAGCGGCAGCGACGCCATAAAACGATCGCGCGGCGTGAAATCGGCCAGGGTACGAATCTGCTCCACGTTAGCCAGCAGGCTTTTATGCGAATGTACCACCCCTTTCGGATTACCTTCGGAGCCGGAAGTAAACAGCACCATCGCGGCATCTTCCGGTTGCTGCGCCACGGCGGCACGGCGCGGCATCAGCAGATGCAGTAGGATCCACAGTTTATCCTGACGGGTAATGGTCTCTTTCAGATCTTCGAGATAAACCCACTGTACGTCGCTGAGCGCCTCCGGCAGATGCTGTAATTTGCCTTTTTCCAGGAACTGGCGTGAGGTAAAGACCGTTTTGATCTCTGCTGCCGTTAGCGCCACGCGCAGGCCGTTAACGCCCGCGGTGTAGTTGAGCATGGCCGGGATGCGTCCGCGCAGTGAAGCGCCAAAAATGGCCGCGGCGGTAACCGTGGTGTTTGGCAGCAGCAGGCCAACGTATTCGCCCGGCGCGCTGTAGCGCTCCAGAATGCGGCCAACGCCCAGCGATTTTTTCAGCAGCGACGTATAGCTGTCGGGTTTGAAATTGATATCTTCAATACAGGGTTTAAACCAGCCGTAGCGATCGCGCGCGCTAAGCAGCGCTTCGTATAGCGTTTCCCGTGGCCGCACCGCCATGCGTGCTTCCATCATCACATGATGCAGATGTTCACCGGCCAACAGACGACGCTGCCGCGCGGTGGCGGCTTCCGGCATCGGAATGGTGGTGGACGGCAACAGCGTCAGCGTAATGCGGGGAAACAGCCGTCGCTTAAAGGTGCCGCCCAGGCGACCAAAAGGCGTAAACTCCGCCCCTTCAATGCGCATTGGCACCACGCTGGCCTGCGATTTCGCCGCCACAAAACCGGCACCGCTGTAGATTTTCATCAGCGAACCGGTGACGCTAATCCGCCCTTCCGGAAAGATCACCACCGGCTGACCGGTACGCAACGTTTTGATCAGGCGTTTAATCGACAGCGGATTGGTGGGATCCAGCGGCACAAAATCGATCACCGGCTTCAGCAGGCGCATAAACCATTTGTCGCCAATCGACGAATAGACGGCAAATACCGGCTTGATCGGCAGGAACAGCGCCAGCAACATGCCATCCAGGAAGGAGACATGGTTTGGCGTAATCAGCACCCGTTCTTTATGGAGTGCCGAGAGATCGCCCCGTAGCTCAACCCGCCACAGCAAACGAAAGATAAATCGAAACAGACTAAACAGCATGCCAGCTCCTTGAGCATCAGATTCGCATCAGCCATGCAGGATATAGCGTTCACTGGCATTGTTAAAGCTGTACGCACCCCTCTCTCTGCCCGTTGCCACGCCGCCACACGATAATATGCTACCCACCACGTGCACGCGGCATAATGGCCACACGCCGCTGACTCATCATTTCCCAACGGCCTCCCGATGCAGCCAGCTATCCCCCATCCATCCGCCCATTTATCCGATCATTCCGTCAGCCTCAATACGCCACACGGCCTTCGCCTTTAGATTTGGATTTGGATTTGGATTTGGATTTGGATTTGGTTTTGGATTTGGATTTGGATTTGGATTTGGATTTGGATTTGGATTTGGATTTGGAT
>NZ_JBLYPN010000019.1:0-54484 GCF_051851875.1 Duffyella sp. Ts4
ACTCGCGACCCCGACCTTGGCAAGGTCGTGCTCTACCAACTGAGCTATTCCCGCATAGGTACTACGTTTTGCAACTGCTTTACTGCTGTAAAAATTTGGAGCGGGAAACGAGACTCGAACTCGCGACCCCGACCTTGGCAAGGTCGTGCTCTACCAACTGAGCTATTCCCGCTCTGCGCAACGATATAAAATCTTCATCGGTACGGGGAGCGCATTATACGAGGAAAAAGTTCTCCCGCAAGCCTGTTTGACATTTTTTTTGCGATTTTTGTGCGACTGCTGCTTTTATCAACAAAGCGGCGAAAATGCCAGCAGATCGGCGGCAACCTGCTGCTGGCAAGGGCATTACAGCTGAATAAAATGTTCGCGATAGTAGGCCAGCTCAGCCACCGATTCGCGAATGTCATCCATTGCCTGATGACTGCCGGTTTTTTTAAAGCCCGGCAGAATGTCCGGCTTCCAACGGCGGGCCAGCTCTTTCAGCGTGCTGACATCAAGATAGCGATAGTGGAAGTACGCTTCGAGTTCCGGCATATATTTAAACAGAAAACGGCGATCCTGGCCGATGCTGTTGCCACAGATCGGCGAAGTGTTAGCGGGCACCCACTTCTGCAGGAACGCTAACGTGGCCAGTTCCGCTGCGCGATCGTCAAACTCACTTGCTTTGACCCGCGTCACCAGCCCACTGTTGGTGTGCGTCCGCACATTCCAGTCATCCATCAGCGCCAGCTGCTCATCGCTCTGATGCACCGCCATCACCGGGCCTTCCGCCAGGATATTTAGATTGGCATCGGTAATCAGCGTCGCGATTTCGATAATGCGGTCGCGCTCCGGATCGAGACCGGTCATTTCAAGGTCGATCCAAATCAGATTGTTTTCATTTCCGCTCATGCTTTGTCCCATAATTGTCTCTGTTAAGGTGTATCATAGACGTTTTGCCCTGTCGGGCGAAGCCTGCCGAACCCTGAGAGGATGAGTGAGTAAAAATAAACTGTCGAAAGGTCAACAGCGTCGCGTCAGCGCTAATCATGAGCGCCGTCTGAAGCAGCGTGCGGATAAACCCGAGCCGGATGACAGCCTGTTTGACGAAGCGCGTGATGGCGTGGTGATCAGCCGTTTCGGCATGCATGCCGACGTGGAAGATGCTGATGGCAGCGTTCACCGCTGTAATATCCGTCGTACCATCCGTTCGCTGGTTACCGGCGACCGCGTGGTGTGGCGTCCGGGCCTGCAACAGGGCACCGCGTCAAAAGGCATCGTGGAAGCGGTACACGAACGTAAGTCAGTGCTGACCCGCCCCGATTTTTACGATGGCGTGAAACCCATCGCCGCCAATATTGACCAGATTATTATCGTTTCGGCCATTCTGCCGGAGCTGTCGCTGAACATTATCGATCGCTATCTTGTCGCCAGTGAAACACTGGACGTTGAGCCGCTGCTGGTCCTGAATAAAACCGATCTGTTGGATGGTAACGCGCGCGCCTTTGTTGATAAGCAGATGGATATCTACCGCAAGATTGGCTATCGCGTGCTGATGGTATCCAGCCATGAAAAACAGGGCCTGGCCGAACTGGAAAGCGCCCTCACCGGCCGCGTTAGTATCTTTGCCGGCCAGTCGGGCGTGGGCAAATCGAGCCTGCTTAATGCGTTGCTTGATCTCGATCTCAGCAGCAATGAGATCGTCACCAACGATGTTTCTGATGTGTCCGGGCTCGGCCAGCACACCACCACCGCCGCACGCCTTTATCATTTCCCGCACGGCGGCGACGTAATTGACTCACCCGGCGTGCGCGAATTTGGCTTATGGCACCTTGAACCCGATCAGGTTACCCGCGGTTTTGCTGAGTTCCGTCCGTTCCTCGGCGACTGTAAATTCCGCGACTGTAAGCACGACACCGATCCTGGCTGCGCCATTCGCGAAGCGGTGGAAAACGGTCAAATCGACCGGTCGCGCTTTGACAATTACCATCGCATTCTGGAAAGCATGTCGCAGGTAAAAACGCGTAAAAACTTTGCTGCCGACGAGTAACAGCAGCGGGGCGAAATAGCCTTAGCAGCCCGCCGCTGCTACAATTCGCCCCCATCTTTTTGTTGTGCAACCTCATATTTGTAAGCCTGGAGGCTACCGTGCTGGATCGTTTAAAACTCGGCCTGAATCATATTCTGCCTAAAAAATGGCTGACTGAACTGGCCGGCTGGGGAGCCAGCAAACGTGCTGGCTGGTTCACCAAACTGGTGATCGATATTTTCGTCTGGTTCTACAAAGTAAATATGGCTGAAGCGCGCAAGCCTGATACCGCCAGCTACCGCACCTTTAACGATTTCTTCGTGCGTCCGCTTAAAGATGATGCGCGTCCGGTTGATACCGATCCCAATCTGCTGGTGCTGCCGTGCGACGGCGCGATCAGCCAGCTTGGCCACATCGACGACGACAATATTTTTCAGGCCAAAGGCCACTATTACACGCTGGAAGCGCTGCTGGCTGGCGATACCGCCATGGCCGATCAATTCCGCAACGGTGAGTTTGTCACCACCTATCTGGCGCCGCGCGACTACCACCGTGTACATATGCCGTGCAGCGGTATTCTGCGCGAAATGATTTACGTGCCCGGCGATCTCTATTCCGTCAACCCGTTGACGGCACGCAATATTCCCAACCTGTTTGCCCGTAATGAACGCGTAATCTGCTATTTCGATACCGATTTTGGCCCGATGGTGCAGATTCTGGTTGGCGCGACCATTGTTGGCAGCATCGAAACCACCTGGGCGGGCACCATTACGCCACCGCGTGAAGGGGTGATTAAACGCTGGCGTTATCCTGCCGCTGATGCGGAAGGTGCGGTTGTCCTGCTGAAAGGTCAGGAAATGGGCCGCTTCAAGCTCGGTTCGACCGTGGTTAATCTGTTTGCGCCAGGCAAAGTGAAACTGGCTGAAAGCCTTGAGGCGGAAAGCCCAACGCGTTTGGGTCAGCCGCTGGCCATTTCCCTGCCGCAGCAGCCTGTCGTTGTCGCTGCCTCCGCCACTGACCTGTAGGTGCCTCTGCTGTGCGTCTGCTGATCACTCTGCTGCTGGGGCTCTGCCTCAGCCAGCCTCTTCTCGCTGCGGCGCTGCCTGATGCCGATCAAATTAAACAGGATCTGGCGCAGGCGAAGTCAGAAAAGAACGGCACTGCCCAGCCAGAGCTGGTACAGAGTCTGGAAGCGACGCTGAATTTTCTGGATGAACGTGATGCGTCGTTGCAGCAGGCGCAGCAGTATCAACAGGTTATCGATGATTTTCCCCGCCTGGCGCGCGATCTGCGCCAGCAAATAGCCAGCCTCGCCGACAGCACTAAAACCGTTCGCAGCAACATGAGCAGCGCCGAGCTGGATCAGGAGATCCTGCAGGTCAGCAGCCAGCTGCTGGAAGAGAGCCGCCAGGCGCAGCAGGAGCAGGATCGCGCCCGCGATATCAGCGATTCGCTTGCTCAGCTGCCGCAACAGCAAACCGACGCCCGTCGCGCCATGAGCGAAACCGAACGCCGGTTGCAAAATCAGCCCACCGCGGCCACGCCGCTGGTTCAGGCGCAAACCAACGCACGGCTGGCCGAATCCGCGGCGCAAAAAGCGCGCATCGACGAGCTGGAACTGGCGCAGCTCTCTGCCAACAATCGCCAGGAACTGGCGCGCATGCGCAGCGAAGTGCATCAGCGCAAAGCCGAACAGCTGGATGATTATCTGCAGGCGCTGCGCAATCAGCTAAACACCCAACGGCAGCAGGAAGCAGAGCTGGCGCTGGCGCGTACCGAACAGCTGGCTGAAAACAGCGGCGATCTGCCAGCCAACATCACCGATCAGTTCCGGGTTAACCGCGAGCTGTCCGCTGCGCTGAATCAACAGGCGCAGCGCATGGACCTGGTGGCCTCGCAACAACGCCAGGCCACTAATCACACCATTCAGGTTCGTCAGGCGCTGAGCACCATTCGCGAGCAGTCACAATGGCTGGGCGCCTCTAATTTATTGGGCGAAGCGCTACGAGCGCAGGTCGCACGGCTGCCGGAGATGCCTAAATCACAGCAGCTGGACAGCGAAATGGGCCAGCTGCGCGTGCAGCGCCTGCATTATGAAGATCTGCTGAATCGTCAGCCGCAGCTCAAACAGCTTAAGCAGGCCAACGGTGCCCCGCTCTCTGCGGCGCAGGAACGCGTGCTGGATGCTCAGCTTAAAACCCAGCGCGAACTGCTCAGCTCGCTGCTTTCGGGTGCCGATACGCTGATTCTGGAGGTGACCAAGCTCAAGGTCGCCAACAGCCAGCTGGAAGATGCCCTAACCGAGATCAAAGAGGCGACGCACCGCTATCTGTTCTGGACCGCCGATGTCAGCCCGTTAAGTCTGAGCTTCCCGCTTGATGTGGCGCGCGATCTTAGCCTGTTCCTGTCGCTTGATTCGCTCAGTCAACTGGGCAAAGCGGTAGTAATGATGTTTACCAGCCGGGAAACGCTGCTGCCGATCATCGGTGCGCTGCTGCTGGTCGGTTTCAGCATTAGCTCGCGCCGTCATTTCAGCGCGTGGCTGGCACGTTCCGCCAATCGCGTCGGCAAAGTCACTCAGGATCGCTTTCGCCTGACACTGCGTACGGTGTTCTGGTCCATTCTGGTGGCGATACCGGTACCGGTGCTGTGGGCGGCGCTGGGTTATGGCCTGCGCAATGCCTGGCCCTACCCGATTGCGGTGGCGATTGGTGATGGCGTTACCGTCACCGTACCGCTGCTGTGGGCCTTCATGATCAGCGCCGCGTTTGCGCGCACCAACGGGCTGTTCATTATTCATTTTCGCTGGCCGCAGCGCAGCGTGGCGCGCGCCATGCGCTACTATTCGCTCTCCATCGGCTTTATCGTGCCGCTGATCATGCTGCTGATCACCTTTGATAATCTGCAGGATCGGCAGTTTTCCGGCACGCTGGGGCGCGTCTGCTTTATTCTGATTTGCGGCGCGTTGTGCATAGTTACCGTCAGCCTGAAACGTGCCGGCATTCCGCTCTATCTCGATAAAGAAGGCAGCGGTGAAAACTTCATTAACCGCATCCTGTGGAACCTGATGATCGCCATTCCGCTGGTGGCCGCGCTGGCGTCCTGCATCGGTTATCTGGCCACCGCGCAGGCGCTGCTGGCACGACTGGAAACGTCGGTCGCCATCTGGTTCCTGCTGCTGGTGATTTACCACATTATTCGCCGCTGGATGCTGATTCAGCGGCGGCGCATCGCCTTTGATCGTGCCCGCCAGCGTCGGGCTGACATGCTGGCTAACCGCGCGCGTAATGAAGAAGAGAGTGCCACACTGAACGCCGATGGCAGCGAAGTCGACGAGCCGATTATCGATCTTGATGCGATCAGCGCCCAGTCGCTGCGCCTGGTACGGTCGATTTTAACGCTGATTGCGCTGGTCTCGGTGATTGTGCTCTGGTCAGAGATTCACTCTGCTTTTGGCTTCCTGGAAAATATTCGGCTGTGGGATGCCAGCACCACGGTGCAGGGCGTGGAAAGCATTCAGCCTATTACGCTGGGCTCAGTGCTGATCGCGATTCTGGTGTTTATTATCACCACCCAACTGGTACGCAATATGCCTGCGCTGCTGGAACTGGCGCTGTTGCAGCATCTTAGCCTGACGCCCGGTACCGGTTACGCCATTACCACGCTGACCAAATATGTGCTGCTGCTGGTGGGCGGGCTGATAGGCTTCTCGCTGATTGGTATTGAGTGGTCGAAACTGCAATGGTTGGTCGCCGCGCTGGGTGTAGGTTTGGGTTTTGGTTTGCAGGAAATTTTTGCCAACTTTATTTCCGGCCTGATCATTCTGTTTGAAAAGCCGATTCGCATTGGCGATACGGTCACCATTCGCGATCTGACCGGCAGCATCACCCGCATTAATACCCGCGCGACCACTATTACCGACTGGGATCGCAAAGAGATTATCGTGCCGAATAAGGCCTTTATCACCGAGCAGTTCGTTAACTGGTCACTGTCCGATTCGGTCACGCGTGTGGTGTTGACCGTGCCGGCGCCGGGCAGCGTTAACAGTGAGGAAGTGACTAACCTGCTGATGCAGGCCGCCGAGCAGTGCAGCTATGTGTTGAAGATGCCGCAGCCGGAAGTGTTTCTGGTCGATTTGCAGCAGGGTATTCAGCTGTTCGAACTGCGTATTCACGCCGCAGAAATGGCGCATCGCATGCCGCTGCGTCATGAACTGCATCAGCTGATTCTGGCCGGTTATCGCGAGCACGGTATTGAACTGCCCTTCCCGCCTTTCCAGGTGCGCATGGAAACTGTTGGCCGTAAAGTGCCCGCCAGCAACGGTGCGCCCGCCGCCAGAAACTTCAGATCGGGTGGATTGTAATGAACAAAAGGGCCGATTGATTCGGCCCTTTTGTTTAGCAACGCTCTACCGGAAAGGCGATGACATCGCTTAACGATTCCGCGTTCAACGCCAGCATGATCAGGCGATCAACGCCCAGCGCCACGCCCGAGCAGGCAGGCAGGCCATGCGCCAGCGCATCCAGCAGATAGTGATCAACAGGATGCTCTGCCAGACCGCGTGCCACGCGACGGCGGTTATCCTGCTCAAAACGCTGCCGCTGTTCGCGACTGTCGGTGAGCTCACGAAAACCGTTTGCCAGCTCGATGCCTTTGAAATAGACCTCGAACCGCTCAGCGACGCGGTGATCTTCGGTGCTGATCTCCGCCAGTGCTGCCTGGCTGGCGGGGAAATGGTACACAAACACCGGCTTTTCCAGGCCAATCTTCGGCTCCACGCCCAGCATAAACAGCAGCTGTAACAGCGTATCGCGATCCTCTTCCGTGGCGGCAAACTCGGCCGCGCCGAGCTTCAGCGCGGCCTCACGTAGCTGCGCTTTATCTGCCGACAACGGGTCCAGCTCGAGGTGGCGAATAAACGCCTGCTGATAAGAGATCGATTCTGCGTTATCGCACTCCAACACCTGTTGCAGCAGATCGTCCACCTCGTTCATCAGCCGATACATATCGTAGTGCGGACGATACCACTCCAGCATGGTGAACTCAGGATTATGATGGCGCCCCGACTCTTCGTTACGGAAGCTGCGGCCCATCTGATAAATCGGCCCGCTTCCTGCCGCCAGCAGGCGTTTCATGTGATATTCCGGGCTGGTCATCAGCCAGAGATCGCGTCCTGCCGCCGCACCAGGGCCAACAAAGCGCGTCTGGAATGGAACAAGGTGGATATCGGTAACCGTTGCCTGACTCATTGCTGGTGTTTCCACTTCCAGCACGCCGCGATCGGCAAAAAATCGCCGAATTTCGGCCATAATTGCTGCGCGTTTCAACAAATTGGCAATGGGTGCGCTCGGCTGCCAGCTTGCCGTTTCGCTCATGGTGTTCACTCCTTAGTCAAACAAGGTGAAGCAGTCTACCCGTAACGTTGTCGGCAAACAAACCCGCGCGAAAAATTTACTCTGGCTGGCTAAGCGCGCGGTTTCAGGCCAGAATCAACCCCAGCAAATGCTGCTGACTCAAGACAAGGAAATCGCTATGTCCCTGTGGAAAATGCTGACCGCTGCTGTCGGCTCGCTGCTCTCCGTCGCCTGTTCCACCACGCCGCCTGACAATGTGCGCGTGGTGGAAAACTTTCAGTCAGAGCGCTATCTCGGCCAGTGGTATGAGATTGCCCGTCTGGATCACCGTTTTGAGCGCGGCCTTGAACAGGTCACCGCGACGTACAGCCCACGCGAAGATGGCGGTCTGAAAGTGGTGAATCGCGGTTTTAATACGCAAAAACAGCGCTGGCAGGAAAGTACTGGCAAAGCCTATTTTACCGGCGATCCGCAGCGTGCCTCGCTAAAGGTGAGCTTCTTTGGCCCGTTTTATGGCGGCTATAACGTGATTGCGCTGGATGAAAACTACCGTTATGCGCTGGTATGCGGCCCAAACCGATCCTATTTATGGATCCTGTCGCGCACGCCACAGCTGGACGCTGCGGTTAAAGAGGAACTGGTGCAAAAAGCGCGGGAGAATGGCTTTGCGGTGAATGCGTTAATCTGGGTTAACCAGCGGTAAAAGCGGCCGGTCCGCAGGCTACTGCGCACCGGCACGGTAATATTATTGCGTGGTGCGCTGAATCGCCTGACCGCCAGCTTCAACATCTTCGCCGACGCCGCGCGTGGTGTTGCACGCCGACAGTAGCGATGAAAGCACCAGAACTGAGAAGATTGCAGCAATACTTTTCTTGAGCATGATCCTTTCCTTTTAATGAGTTGTAGTAACGTACAGCGTTTTAAGCATAGACCGAATTTGCCTGCACGCGTTGAAAAGGAAAGGAGATAAGAGGAACTTATTTTGCCGCGCGGGAGATGGCGCCGCCAAGGTGGGAGACATCCTCACCAAAGCCGTGAAAGGTGTTGCAACCGCTGAGTGCGGCAACCATAAGCGCACCGAGTGCGGCGAGTTTAAGCAGCTTAATCATTACGCCTGCCTCTTCAGTAAAAAGGCGCACCTGTTCGATACGCCTTTTAGCCACTTACTTAACGCGAGAGACGTATTCGCCAGAGCGCGTGTCGACGCGAATCACTTCGCCGATCTGTACGAACAACGGAACCTTCACCACTGCGCCCGTAGACAGGGTCGCTGGCTTGCCGCCGGTACCGGCAGTGTCGCCTTTCAGGCCAGGATCGGTATCGGTGATTTCCAGCTCAACGAAGTTCGGTGGTAACACCTGAATCGGTTTGCCATTCCACAGCGTTACGATACATTCCGCGTTATCCAGCAGCCATTTGGCCGCATCGCCCACGGTTTTCTCTTCAACCGGGTGCTGTTCAAACGTTTCCGGGTGCATAAAGTGGTAGAACTCACCGTCGTTGTAGAGGTAGTTGAGGTTGGTATCAACCACATCTGCGCCTTCAGCGGAGTCAGTAGATTTGAAGGTCTTTTCAACGCGGCTGCCGGTCAGCAGGCGACGCATTTTAACGCGAGCAAATGCCTGGCCTTTACCTGGCTTCACAAACTCGCTTGATTCGATGGCGTAAGGTTCGCCTTCGAACATGATTTTAAGACCGGGACGGAAATCGTTGCTAGAATAAGTCGCCATAAAGGCCCTCTACAATTTAATACTGGTACTTAGCCAAAAAAATGGCACACATTGTAACCCTAAACACCCTGTCCAGAGAAGATTGGTTGCAGCAACTTGCTGATGTCATCACTGAACCAAATGAATTACTACAACTTTTAAATCTGGACGCTGAACGGCATCTGGTCGAAGGCGGCCGGGCGCGCAAGCTGTTTGCCCTACGCGTACCGCGTTCTTTTGTGCGCCGCATGAAATCGGGCGATGCGCGCGACCCTTTGCTGCTGCAAGTGCTCACTGACAGTGAGGAGTTCACCACGGCGCCAGGTTACACCACCGATCCGCTAGATGAGCAAAGCAGTGTGGTGCCCGGCTTACTGCATAAATACAGGAACCGCGCGCTGCTGCTGGTCAAAGGCGGCTGTGCGGTCAACTGCCGCTACTGCTTCCGCCGCCACTTCCCTTATCAGGACAACCAGGGCAATAAACGCAACTGGCTGAGCGCGCTGGAGTATATCCGACATCATCCGGAACTCGATGAAATAATTTTCTCCGGCGGCGATCCGCTGATGGCGAAAGATCACGAGTTAGCCTGGCTGATCGAGCAGCTGGAAGCGATTCCGCACCTGCGCCGTCTGCGCATTCACAGCCGTTTGCCGGTGGTTATTCCGGCCCGCATCACCGAAGGATTGTGTCAGCTGCTGGCGCAAACGCGGCTGCAGGTGCTGATGGTGACGCACATTAACCATGCGCAGGAAATTGATGATGAGCTGCGTCATGGCATGCAGATGTTGAAGCGGGCCGGCGTCACGCTGCTGAATCAGAGCGTGCTGCTGCGCGATGTGAATGACGATGCGCAGACGCTGGCCACACTGAGCAATGCGTTATTTGATGCCGGCATCCTGCCCTACTATCTGCACGTGCTGGACAAGGTTCAGGGCGCGGCGCATTTTCACGTCAGCGACAGCGAGGCGCGCCGGCTGGTACGCGAGCTGCTGGCTTTGGTGTCGGGCTATCTGGTGCCGAAGCTGGCGCGTGAAATTGGCGGTGAGCCGAGTAAGACGCCGTTGGATTTGCAGTTAAAGCAGGAATAGCGGGCGGGAAACGGGGCAGCGGCAACGCTGCCCGTTGCATCACATCACGGGCACTTATACACCTGGCCGGACATTTTGCTGTCGAGCGGGGCAAAGCTGGACCAGATATTTTGCGTTGGGCTGGTGGCACCATAAATCACGTTGCCGCCCATCTCAGCCGCGCGATTGCGCAGGTCGTTGGCCGCACCGCGTAGTGAACTGCCCTCGCCGCCCGCACCATTCAGCCAGTTGCTCTGTGAGCCGGTAAGGTTGCCCAGAAGCTGGCACTGGCTGCCTGGCTGCTGATCGGTAAAGGTCACGCGCTGTCCTGCCGAGCTGAGCTGCTGCGTGCCGCTACAACCTGCCAGTAAAAGGCTACCAAATACCAGTCCAGGCAAAAGGTTAATCCGCATTGTAATCCCCATTTATTATCATCTGAGTGCGGCAAGCGTACCAGAAAACCGTTGGATTTCCTGAACATCCGTTGCCGGAAATGTCTGTAGCTGAAATATCGCGCCCTTACTTATACCTTTTTGCCACCAAAAGAAAAACCCCCTGCCATTTCTGACAGGGGGTTCGGGTCGAACGTTACAACGGCAATTACATCATGCCGCCCATACCGCCCATGCCACCCATACCGCCAGCGCCGCCTAAATCAGGCGCGTCGCTTTTTGGCATGTCAGTCACCATACATTCGGTGGTGATCATCAGGCCAGCAACAGATGCCGCGTACTGCAGTGCAGAACGGGTCACTTTGGTTGGGTCCAGGATACCGAACTCAATCATGTCGCCATATTCTTCGGTCTGTGCGTTATAGCCGTAGTTACCTTCGCCCGCTTTCACGTTGTTGGTCACTACAGAAGGTTCTTCACCGGCGTTAGAAACGATCTGACGCAGTGGGGATTCCATCGCGCGCAGCGCAACTTTGATACCCACGTTCTGGTCTTCGTTCTGGCCACGCAGTTCAGAGAGTTTAGACGCTACGCGAACCAGCGCAACGCCGCCGCCTGCTACCACACCTTCTTCTACCGCTGCACGGGTTGCATGCAGAGCATCTTCAACGCGCGCTTTCTTCTCTTTCATTTCAACTTCAGTGGCTGCGCCTACTTTCAGAACGGCAACGCCGCCTGCCAGTTTCGCTACGCGCTCCTGCAGTTTTTCTTTGTCGTAATCAGAGGTGGCTTCTTCCATCTGCTGACGGATCTGCGAGACACGACCGTTGATGGCAGTTTCTTCGCCGACGCCATCAATGATGATGGTGGTGTCTTTGTTGATCACTACGCGCTTCGCCTGGCCCATATCTTCCAGCGTTGCTTTTTCCAGCTCCATACCGATCTCTTCAGAGATCACGGTACCGCCGGTCAGGATAGCGATATCCTGCAGCATCGCCTTACGACGATCGCCAAAGCCAGGTGCTTTAACCGCAGCCACTTTCACGATGCCGCGCATGGTGTTAACCACCAGCGTTGCCAGCGCTTCGCCTTCAACATCTTCAGCGATGATCAGCAGAGGCTTGCTTGATTTAGCAACCGCTTCCAGTACTGGCAGCAGTTCGCGAATGTTAGAGATTTTCTTATCAGCCAGCAGGATGAATGGGCTGTCTAATTCGATAGCGCCAGTTTCCGGCTTGTTGATGAAGTAAGGAGAGAGGTAACCACGGTCGAACTGCATACCTTCAACCACGTCCAGCTCGTCCTGCAGGCCGGTGCCTTCTTCAACGGTGATAACGCCTTCTTTACCTACTTTCTCCATTGCCTGCGCAATCAGCGTACCGACGGTTTCATCGGAGTTTGCAGAGATGGTACCCACCTGAGCAATCGCTTTAGAGTCGGAGCAAGGAACAGAAAGGTTTTTCAGCTGTTCAACCGCAGCGATAACCGCCTGGTCGATACCGCGTTTCAGATCCATCGGGTTCATGCCCGCCGCAACGGCTTTCAGGCCTTCGGTGATAATGGACTGTGCCAGCACGGTCGCGGTGGTGGTACCGTCGCCTGCAGCGTCGTTCGCTTTAGAGGCAACTTCTTTCACCATCTGCGCGCCCATGTTCTCAAACTTGTCTTCCAGTTCGATTTCACGTGCTACGGAAACGCCATCTTTAGTGATGGTCGGTGCACCGAAAGATTTATCCAGTACTACGTTACGGCCTTTTGGGCCCAGGGTAACTTTTACTGCATCTGCCAGTACGTTTACGCCGCGCAGCATTTTCACACGGGCGTCGTTACCGAATTTTACGTCTTTAGCTGCCATTTGAAATTTCCCTTAAATTCGTTTCGTTCAGTGAATACCGTACTAATTACGCTTCAACAACGGCGAGGATGTCGCTCTCGGAAATGATCAGCACTTCCTCATTGTCGATTTTTTCGGTTTTCGCGCCGTAGCCTTCGCTGAAAATGACGACATCGCCAACTTTCACGTCCAGCGGCTTCACATCACCACTTTCCAGGATACGGCCATTGCCTACGGCCAGCACTTCACCACGGGTCGATTTGCCCGCAGCGGAGCCGGTCAGAACGATGCCGCCAGCAGATTTGGATTCAACTTCTTTACGCTTGACGATGACGCGATCGTGCAATGGACGAATATTCATTTGATAGCTCTCCTTTGAGAAGTCCAATCAGTCATTTTTGGGATGAACGCCGGGCTTACAGGCTTCCGGCCTCGTGACCAAAGAGATAGGGCCAGTCAGGGGCCCTTTCAAGGGCCACTAACAAAAATTTTTTCACGAAAAGGGCGTTTGCTGTTTTTTTCGCCAAGCGTAACGGCGGAAGAAATGCGGCGCTAAATAACAAAAAAGCGCCCGCAGGCGCTTGATGCTGTGATCAACGATCGGGGCGATCGTCATGCTCAATTTGTTTCACATCTTTGCGTTCAAACTCGCCGTCGACGGTATATCCGCTATCGGGTCCGGCACCTGGTCCGCGCCAGACGCGCAGATGCGGCATCAGCTTCAGCGTCAGGTGTTTCTGCACCGGCGGTAACAGCAGCAGCAGGCCGAGGAAATCGGTAAAGAAGCCTGGCAGCAGCAGCAGCACGCCAGAGATGATCAACGATACACTTTTGATCATCTCTTTCGCCGGGCTTTCGCCCTGATTCAGCTTCTGCTGCATGAGCATAAAGTTTTTAACACCCTGATTTTTAACCAGTGAAATACCAATCAGCGAGGTGAACACCACCAGCAACATGGTCATCAGGACGCCCAGCACGTGAGCAACCTGGATAAACAGCGTGATTTCAATCCACGCCAGCACAAAGAAAACAATTAGTGGTAACCAGCGCACCGGATACTCCTTGCGGTTATAGCGGCCCGGCGCGTTGCCAGGCAGCAGAAATGGACGATCCCGAAGATCGTATTAACAGAGATGGGCACAGCGAAGCGCCTTTTCAACCGAACCTGCCGTTTTTTTGGCACTCTCTTACTTTCGTGACAAATATCACATATTGTTAACATACCTACGCCGATAAATATTGGGAAGGTGATCTATGTTCATGCAATTTGATGACAACAGAATATGATCGTGCTCGCTTCACCGTTGATGGATAAAATATCGGTGCTGGCGTTCCAGAACAACATAAACACATCCTCAGTGATGTATAACGCAAAGATTATGGGTTGCCGGCAGGCAGCCAAACAAGAAGGTTCCCATGGCAAATAACATTCGTATCGAAGAAGACCTGTTGGGCATGCGCGAAGTTCCAGCTGATGCTTACTACGGTGTTCATACTCTGCGTGCGATTGAAAATTTCTATATTAGTAGCAGCAAAATCAGCGACATCCCGGAGTTTGTTCGCGGTATGGTGATGGTGAAAAAGGCAGCGGCGATGGCCAACAAAGAGCTGCACACCATTCCCCGTAATATCGCCAACGTCATTATCCAGGCGTGTGATGAAGTGTTAAATAACGGGAAATGCATGGACCAGTTTCCGGTAGATGTTTATCAGGGCGGTGCGGGCACCTCGGTAAACATGAACACCAATGAAGTGCTGGCTAATATTGGCCTGGAATTAATGGGTCATCAAAAAGGCGACTACCAGTTCCTTAACCCGAACGATCACGTCAACAAGTGTCAGTCCACCAATGACGCCTACCCCACCGGCTTTCGTATCGCCGTTTACTCTTCCATCCTGAAACTGCTGGATGCGATTGGTCAGCTTGGCGAAGGCTTTCAGCGTAAAGCGGTAGAATTTGAAACCATCCTGAAAATGGGCCGTACCCAGCTTCAGGATGCGGTGCCGATGACGCTCGGCCAGGAGTTTCACGCCTTTAGCGTGCTGCTCAACGAAGAGATCAAAAATATTCTGCGCACCGCGGAGCTGCTGCTTGAGGTTAACCTCGGCGCGACGGCAATCGGCACCCGCCTGAACACCCCCGACGGCTATCAGCAGCTGGCGGTGGAGAAACTGGCAGAAGTGAGTAATTTGCCGGTGGTGCCAGCAGAAGACTTGATCGAAGCAACCTCAGACTGCGGCGCCTACGTGATGGTGCACTCCGCGCTGAAGCGGCTTGCGGTAAAAATGTCGAAAATTTGTAACGACCTGCGCCTGCTGTCATCTGGCCCGCGCTCTGGTCTGAACGAAATCAACCTGCCGGAACTGCAGGCGGGCTCATCGATTATGCCAGCCAAGGTCAATCCAGTGGTGCCGGAAGTGGTCAATCAGGTTTGCTTCAAGGTTATCGGCAATGACATCACGGTCACCATGGCGTCAGAAGCGGGTCAGTTGCAGCTCAATGTGATGGAGCCGGTGATTGGCCAGGCGCTGTTTGAATCGATCAGCATTCTGACCAACTCCTGCTACAACCTGCTGGAAAAATGCGTTAACGGCATCACCGCCAACCGTGCGGTTTGTGAAGCTTACGTGTTTAACTCCATCGGTATTGTTACTTACCTCAACCCCTACATCGGCCACCACAACGGCGATATTGTCGGCAAGATTTGTGCCGAAACCGGTAAAAGCGTACGTGAAGTGGTGTTGGAGCGCGGCCTGCTGACCGAAGCGGAGCTGGATGATATTTTCTCCGTGCAGAACCTGATGTTCCCGGCTTACAAAGCCAAACGCTATACCGACGAAAGTGAACAATAATTTGATATAGTCACTCATCGTATACGGCACGCCACAGTAAAATGCGGCGTGCTTTTTTTTTGCCCCTTATTTGTACTGGCCTGACGGGAGCGTCCAATGTTTGCGATGGAACTGGTTGTAGTGTTACTGGCGATCTACCTTGGCGCGCGCCTCGGCGGTATCGGTATCGGTTTTGCCGGTGGCCTTGGCGTGCTGGTGTTGACGCTGGTGTGCGGCATGAAGCCGGGTGCCATCCCCTTTGACGTGATTGAAATTATCATGGGCGTGATCGCCGCCATTGCCGCCATGCAGGTGGCGGGCGGCATGGATTATCTGGTAAGCCTGGCGGAACGCCTGCTGCGTCGTCATCCGCGTTACGTCACCTTTCTCGCGCCGCTGGTGACTTACGGCATGACACTGCTGGCAGGCACCGGTCATACCGCTTTTTCCACGCTGCCGGTGATCGCCGAAGTGGCCAAAGAGCAGGGCATCCGCCCTTCCCGTCCGCTCTCTATCGCCGTGGTCGCCTCGCAGATCGCCATCACCGCATCGCCGATTTCGGCGGCAGTGGTGTTTTTCGCCGGTATTCTTGAGCCCAAAGGCATCAGCTATCTGGCGCTGCTGTCGGTTGCCATTCCGTCAACCATGGTGGCTATTTTTATCGCGGCGATCGTCACCAACTTTCTGGGTAAAGAACTGGCTGACGATGAGATTTATCAGGCCCGACTGGCCAAAGGAGAAGTATCACGCCGTGGCAGCAACGGCTTTGTGGAAAAGCCCGGTGCCAAACGCTCGCTGCTGCTGTTTCTGGCCGGTATCGTCGCGGTGGTGTTTTATGCCACCGCCACCAGCGATGCGGTTGGGCTGATTACCAACCCACTGCTGCCGCGTAATGAAGCGATCGTGGTCTTTATGCTGACGGTGGCTACGCTGATTTGCCTGACCTGTCGCATCGATACCGGTGAGATTCTCAACGCCAGCACCTTTAAGTCAGGCATGAGCGCCTGCGTATGTGTGCTCGGTGTCGCCTGGCTGGGCGATACCTTCGTCAAGGGTCATCTGCAGGATATTCAGGCTATTGCTGGCGATCTGCTGCGTAGCTCACCGTGGATGCTGGCGCTGATCCTGTTTTTCGCCTCCACGCTGCTCTATTCCCAGGCAGCCACCACCAAGGCGCTGATGCCTGCCGCGCTGCTGCTTGGCGTATCGCCGCTGACCGCAGTGGCTTCGTTTGCTGCCGTCTCGGCGCTGTTTGTGCTGCCGACCTATCCAACGCTGCTCGCCGCGGTAGAGATGGATGATACCGGTTCAACCCGCATTGGCCGCCTTGTCTTCAACCACTCCTTCCTGATTCCGGGCGTTATCGCCATTGCGCTGTCGGTGGCGTTTGGCTTTCTGTTTGGTGGCCTGTGGCTTTGAGTCACAACTGATCAAATCCCTGTAGCTTCACCCGTGATATCATCTGCGCTTTCGCCGGAAAGGAGGCGTAATGAATCCCCTGTCTGCTGTTGTTGTACTCTGCACCGCACCCGATGACGCCACGGCAAATGCGCTGGCACAACGGGCACTGGACGCGCAGCTCGCCGCCTGTGTCACGCTGTTGCCAGGTGCCACCTCACTTTACATCTGGCAGGGGAAGCTGGAGCGCACCGCTGAAGTGCAAATGTTGCTGAAAAGCAGCGAAGCGCATCAGCAGGCGCTGATTGAGCTGCTAAAAGCAGCGCATCCTTACGACACGCCGGAACTATTAGTGCTGCCGGTTACACATGGAGAGAGTGAATACCTGTCATGGCTCAGCGCATCGCTACGTTAATTTTTATCCTGTTTTCCGTGTTCAGCCTGCCCGCGCAGGCCTCGCTGTTTGCACCGAAAACCACCGCCGACCGCTTTGTGCCGGTCAATCAGGCATTTGCTTTTGATTTTCGCCAGAACCAGCAGCAACTGACGCTAAGCTGGCAGGTCAAGCCGGGCTATTATCTCTATCGCCAGCAAATTTCGCTGGAAACCGAACACGCCACCTTCGCGCCGTTTACGCTGCCCGCAGGCCAGCCGCACGAAGATGAGTTCTACGGCAAGTCAGAGATTTACCCCAAGGATCTGCAGCTGGCGCTGACCATTCAGCAGGCCGGTGCCGACGCCAGCGTGCGCGTCACCTGGCAAGGCTGCGCCGCGGCGGGCTTCTGCTATCCGCCGGAAACGCGCACCCTTCCGCTCAGCGCGGTAACGGCCAGCGCCGTGCCGCCGCCTGCTGCCCAACCAGCCTCTGCCGCCAGTGCACCACCTACGCCGGTCAGCGCCCCGCTACCTTTTTCGCCATTCTGGGCGCTGCTGATTGGCATCGGTGTCGCCTTTACGCCCTGCGTTCTGCCGATGTATCCGCTGATATCCGGCATTATTCTTGGTGGAAGCCGACAATTCTCCATGGCGCGCCTGTTCGCACTGGCGATGGTTTACGTACAGGGCATGGCGCTGACCTATACGCTGATGGGCATGGTGGTCGCGGCGGCGGGCCTGCGCTTTCAGGCGGCCTTACAGCATCCTTATGTGCTGATCGGCCTGTCGGCGCTGTTTATCGTGCTGGCGCTGTCGATGTTTGGCCTGTTTACGCTGCAGCTTCCCGCCTCGCTGCAAACGCGGCTGACGCTGTGGAGCAACCGCCAGCAGGGCGGCTCGCTGCCAGGGGTCTTTTTCATGGGCGCGCTCGCTGGCCTGATCTGTTCGCCCTGCACCACCGCGCCGCTGAGCGCCATTCTGCTTTACATTGCGCAGAGCGGAAACCTGCTGGCCGGTGCTGGTACGCTCTATCTTTATGCGCTTGGCATGGGCCTGCCGCTGATTATCGTGACGTTATTTGGCAACCGCCTGTTGCCGCGCAGCGGACCGTGGATGGAAACGGTCAAAGTCGGCTTTGGCTTTGTGATTCTGGCGCTGCCGGTTTTTCTGCTGGAGCGCGTGATCGGTGCGGCGTGGGGCCTGCGGCTCTGGAGCCTGCTGGGCATCGCCTTCTTTGGCTGGGCTTTCATTACCAGCCTGCGCGCATCGAAGCCCTGGCTGCGCATCGTGCAGATCGTGCTCTTCGCCGCTGCGCTGATCGCCGCCCGTCCGCTGCAGGATTGGGTGTTTGGCACGCCGACTGCAAGCAGCAATGCTGCACACCTTACCTTCACGCGTATCGACAATCAGGCTGCGCTAACGCAGACGCTGCAACAATCATCGGGTAAAATCACGATGCTCGATCTCTATGCTGACTGGTGCGTAGCCTGCAAAGAGTTTGAAAAATATACCTTTAGCGATGCCAGCGTGCAGCAGGCGCTGAGCAACGTGCAGCTGTTGCAGGCCGACGTTACCGCCAACACCGCGCAGCAAAGCGCGCTGTTGCAACAGCTGAATGTGCTGGGGCTGCCGACCATTCTGTTTTTTGCCGACGGCAAAGAGATCCCCGGCTCACGCATCACCGGCTTTCTGAATGCCGCTGATTTTACGGCGCATTTGCAGAAATTAAGTCATTAAACGACACTGAACGTTAATTTGAACCAGCCGGAAAAACCGGTAAACGCATTAGTGAGGAGCGTCACTTGCAACGTGAACAGGTACTCGAACATGCGCTTAATGTGCTTGAACGACACGGCTTATCCGCCACCACATCGCTGGCGATGCTGGCCACAGAAATTGAGTTTCCACTGGAGCAACTCCAGCGCTTCTGGCCCGATCGTGATGCGCTGCTCTATGACGCACTGCGCTTTCACGGCGAGCAAATCGACACCTGGCGCCGCCAGTTACTGCTTGATGAAACCTTAGATGCCGAACAGAAGCTGCTGGCGCGCTACGACGTACTGGAGCAGTCGGTTAATAATGGTCGTTTTCCCGGCTGTCTGTTTATCTCCGCCTGTACCTTCTACCCGCACGCCGATCACCCGATTCATCGCATCGCCGAACAGCAGAAACGCGCTTCGTGGCAATACACGCACGATCTGTTAGTGCAGCTGCAGGCTGATAACCCAACACTGGTGGCGGAGCAGATGGAGCTGATTCTGGAAGGCTGCCTGAGCAAACTGCTGGTAAAACACAGCGTGCAGGATGTGGCGACGGCAAAGCGTCTGGCGGAAGATGTGTTGCGCTTTGCCATGTGCCGTAAAAACGGCGCGCTAACCTGACTTTGCCTGAAAAAAGCGCAGTTGACGCGCTCAGGGGCACTTTTTCGCATAAAGCCGTTGACGCCCTGCGGGCTTTACGGTTTAATGCGCCCCGTTGCCCGAATAGCTCAGTCGGTAGAGCAGGGGATTGAAAATCCCCGTGTCCTTGGTTCGATTCCGAGTTCGGGCACCACTTATTAAAGAACCCGCCCAAAAGGCGGGTTTTTGCTTTTCAGGAGCCGAACTCCTCATCGAACGCCGTTCGATTGACTCGCCACCTCCCTGTGGCTCGCCCTGCGGGCGGACGCTGAAGCGCCCGTCAAAAACGTTCCTGACGTTTTTGTCCGAGTTCGGGCACTACTTATTAAAGAACCCGCCCAAAAGGCGGGTTTTTGCTTTTCCGGAGCAGAACTCTTCATCGAACGCCGTTCGATTGACTCTCCTCCGAACCTTCATCAAGCCGCATACCCTTCCCTGACCAACGCCCTTTTGCCGTTTAACGCATAACCATTTAACCGTTCTGGCTATCGCGCATTCAGGGGATGGCTCGCCAGGCGGCGGCTGCTACACTCTCTTCTCTCACCACCTGTTTGTTTAGCGGAGAAGGCTCACTATGTCGGAACAAGATTACCAGCCACCAAAAGTATGGAAATGGAATCAGGATAATGCGAGTGCCTGGTCGAAAACCAACCGCCCGATTGCCGGCCCAACCCATGAAAAAAGCCTGCCGCAGGGCGAGCATCCGCTGCAACTCTATTCGCTGGGCACACCAAATGGTCAGAAGGTCACTATTCTGCTGGAGGAGCTCCTGGCGGTAGGCGTTACCGCGGCGGAATATGATGCGCACCTGATTCGTATCGGCGAAGGCGATCAGTTCTCCAGCGGCTTTGTTGAGATCAACCCCAACTCCAAAATTCCGGCGCTGCTTGACGTCTCGGAAACGCCGCCGGTGCGCGTTTTTGAATCCGGCGCCATCCTGCTCTATCTGGCCGACAAATTTGGGCATTTCCTGCCGGAAGATCGGTCAGGTCGCACCGAAGCGCTGAACTGGCTCTTCTGGCTGCAGGGATCGGCACCCTACCTCGGCGGCGGTTTCGGCCACTTCTATCACTATGCGCCGGTAAAAATTGAATACGCCATTGAGCGCTTTACCATGGAAACCAAACGTCAGCTCGACGTGCTGGATCGCCAGCTGGCTGAGCACCGTTTTATTGCCGGTGATGAATACACCATTGCCGATATTGCGATTTGGCCATGGTACGGTAACCTGGTGCGCAACGATCAGTATGGCGCCGCTGAATTCCTCGACGTGGGCAGCTATCAGCACGTGCAGCGCTGGGCAGAAGAGATTGAAAATCGTCCGGCGGTTCAGCGTGGCCGTAAGGTCAACCGCACCTGGGGCGAACCGTCAGAGCAGCTGCATGAACGTCATGACGCTGCCGATTTCGATACCAACACCGAAGATAAACGCGGCAAATAAGCCGGTTACCCGGCTACGGCCGGGTCTCTTTTACTCCTTCGTCACCGCCGTTTTACTCACCTGATCGTAATAGAGCATGCTGGCACCAATGCCCTGCGCCGCTCCCTGCACGTTATCCCGCAACGCCACCAGTTTTTTCCCTTGCAGCATCACCACATAAGGTGAGTTCTGTTGCACTTCAGTTTGCAACGCCCGATAACGCTCACGCCGCTGTGCCACGTCGCTTTCTGCCGCCGCCGCACGCGTCTGCTGACTGAGCGCAGGAATGGTCCAGCCGACACGCCAGGCGAGGGTTTTTGGCCCGTTGGGCACATTATAGGCAAAGGTGCTGGCGTTGGTGTTGGGATCGATATAGTCCGCGCCCCAATAGGTGAAGATTGCCTGGAAATTGCGGGCGCGCATTTTACCCCACAGATCCGCTTCCGCCACCGGTTGAATATCGATATGGATATCCGCCTGGGCAAAGCTCGCCTGCAGCGCCTGCGCTACGTCGGTATAAGGCGGCTGATTGGTGACCGTCAGGCTGAAATGCGTGCCGGGTTTGATACCCGCCTGCTGCAGAATCGCTTTCGCTTTCGCCACATCAAGATGAAATGGCGTAGTGGTCAGCGCGCCATCAAAGCCCTGCGGCAGAAAAGCCTGATGCACCTGATACTGGCCTTTCAGCAACTGCGTTGACAGGCTGTCATAATCCACCAGCCAGCGCGCCGCCTGCCACAGTGCAGGATTGCCCAGCCCCGCCTGCTGCGTGTTAAACCCGAGATAATAGATCAGGCTGGAAGGAAAGGCCTCAATTCTGACGCCGGGGCGCTGCCTCAGCGCATCAAACTGATCGGCACCCAGTTCATAGGCCACATCGGCATCGCCCTGCTCCAGCAACAGACGTCGCGAGCCTGAATCGCTAACGCCTTTCAGAATCACGCGTTTCAGCGCGGGCTTCGGTTGCGCATGCGGGCTCGCCTCCAGCACCAGCGCCTGCTGCGGCGCAAAGCTGCGAATGGCATAGGCGGCGCTGCCCGCCGAATGGGTACGCAGCCAGCCGTTGCCGTAGTCGTTGTTGCTGGCATGCTGCTGCGCCAGCTTCGCATCAACAATCGACGCCACCGGCGATGACAGCAGACGCAGCGCCAGATCGCGACCAATCGGCGCCACCCAGCGAATCTCCAGCTGATGATCGTCAATGCGCGTGAACTGGGCGTCGATGTTATCGGCAGTCCAGCCAAATTCGCCGAGGATAAACGCCGGGGTTTTGTTGAGCTTGATAGCGCGCGTGAGTGAGAAAATGATATCGCTGGCGGTCACCGGATTGCCGCTGGCAAAGGTCGCCTGAGGATTAAGCTGAATGCGCAGGCTGTGCGCGCTGTTGCCCGGTTGCCATGAGGTGGCCAGCTCGGCGGCGAGCTTTTGCTGATCGCGGCGATCGGCCTGCACCAGCCGCTGATAGATATTAATCAAACTGCCGGTGCTGACCGTTTCGAAGCTTTCCGCCGGATCGAAACTGATAATGCCATCCAGCGGAATGGCCACCACCAGCGTATCAGCAGGCGTTGCCGCCTGCACTGCGCTGGTGGTTAACAGCGCGGAAGTCACTAAAAACGATAAAATTTTACGCATATTCACTGTCCTGGCAGCCCATGTTCCCCGACTATAGAGGGAAGCGGCTAACGCAGAAATGCGTCTTTCAGCAATCGAATGCCAGAATCAGGCTAAGCCTGCGGCCCGAAGCGGAATTATGAGAGATTGTGCAGCGCTTTTTGCAGCGGGTCGCCGAGCTGCAATTCACTGAATTCCACCTCCAGCCCCTGCCTTTCCGGCGAGCAGCACATTACGCCGACAAAACGCGCCGCGTTGCCTGGCCAGCGAGCCAGACGCAGCAGCGGCCAGCTGACGCCGTCGCAGGAGTATTGAATACGCAGCGCCTCATCTTTCAGCGTCACCCGCATCCAGAACTGCCGCGCATCGCCCGGAAAAATGCCGGTGGACCAGTCGGAAAACTCACGGGTCACCACGCAGCCGATCGCCGGTGCGCCGTCGTTAAACTCAATACCCGCCTTGACCCAGTGCTGCTCATCATCACGGATAAAAATGCCCGCCTGGTCGTAAAGCTGACGGAAATCCGCGCGAATTTTCACCTGCAACGTAAAATCGCCGTTGACCGCGTAGCCGCAGGCGTGGCCGGAGTGCCGCGAAAAGCCATAATAGGTTTTGAGCCAGAAATCGGTGTTGGCGTCGGTGGTGACCACCAGCCGATCGGCCTGCTGCTCGACCACGGCCGGTTGGTTAATCCAGCGATGATCGCCGGCGGTGAAGGTCTTAATGGTTTGCATGAGCGATCCTGTTGTGATGTGCAGGATGAACGTCACGCCCGCGCGCTAAACATGCGCGGCGGGCGAAGAATCACATGGCTTAGCTGACAATTCGACCAGCCGCCATGCGCGCTGCACGATCGCACATATGGTCGATCACATCTGGATCATGGCTCACCAAAATCATCGTCAGCTTATCGCGCTGTTTCAGTTCATTGAGCAGATTCAAAATTTCCGCCTGCACCGACATATCCAGCGCGGAGGTAGGCTCATCCAGCAGCAGCACTTTTGGCTCCAGCAGCAGCGCGCGCACGATGGCCACGCGCTGACGCTGGCCGCCGGAAAGCTGATGCGGATAGCGATCGGCCAGCGCCGGGTCCAGCCCGACGTGCTGGAAACCGCGATCGATGCGTTCGTTGATGTTATCGCGCTTCAGCAGCTTTAGCGGTTCTGCCAGCGTGCGGCGCAGGCGGTGACGCGGATGCAGCGACGCATAGGGATCCTGAAACACCATCTGCACTTCGCGACGCAGATCGCCGGTGAAATCTTTGCCCGGCTGCGCCTGGTGACCGGCCAGCTGCATGTCGCCCTGCCAGTGCGGATTCAGTCCGGCCATCACCCACAGCAGCGACGATTTGCCGCAGCCTGACGGCCCGACCAGGCCAAAGCACTCGCCGGGTTCGATAGTCAGCGATACATCGTGCACCACGGTGCGCAGTTCATAGCCGTGGCGATGCGACACGCTGACGTCCTGCAGCTTAATCATGCTCATGCGGTAGCACCTCCAGCGCGGCGCGATCCAGCACCGGCAATGTTTGCCCGTGCGTGGCTTTGCTCGGACGACAGGACCACAGCGTGCGCGTATAAGGATGCGTCGCCCGCGGCAATTCAGCGGCCGGCAGCGTATCGATGATTCGTCCTTTGTACATCACCATCACCCGCTCACAATGTTCTGACACCTGCTGCAAATCGTGACTGATCAGCAGCAGGCCCATGTTGCGCTCTTCTACCAGACGGCGAATCAGCGCCAGCACCTGATCGCGCATGGCATGATCGAGCGCGGAAGTCGGCTCATCGGCAATCAGGAACTGCGGATCGGCCACCAGCGCAATCGCCAGCATCACGCGCTGACCCATACCGCCCGATAGCTGGTGCGGATAACGGGTCATCAGCTGCGCAGGCTGCGGCAGGCCAACGGCATCCAGCATCGCCAGCACCTTTTCGCGGCGCTCGGCGCGGCTGAAACGCTGATGCAGCTTCAATGGCTCTTCCACCTGCCAGCCAATGGTGCGCGTTGGGTTGAGGGCATATTTTGGATCCTGCATCACCATCGCCAGTTGGCTACCGCGCAGCTGACTCCAGCGTTTTTCGCTGAGGTTCAGCGCATTTTCACCGGCGATGTTCAGCGTCCGCGCCTGTAGCTGCAACGAAGGCGCCAGCAACCCCATCAGCGTACGGGCGGTCAGGGATTTTCCCGATCCCGATTCGCCAACCAGCGCCACACGCTCGCGACCCAGCGTAAACGACAGCGGGTGCACCAGCGGCGTGTCGCCGTCGTTAATCGTCAGGCGATCCGCGACGATCAGCGGTTGATGTTCAGTTGCCATGACGGGTATCCAGTCGATCACGCAGGCCGTCGCCGGTGAGGTTAAACGCCAGGCTGGCAAACAGAATCGCGCCACCCGGTGCGGCGGCGACCCACCACTGATCAAAAATTACTTTACTGCCTTCGGCAACCATTGCGCCCCACTCCGCCGTGGGCGGCTGAACGCCCATGCCAAGAAAGCCGAGACCCGCCGCCGACAGAATAATCCCGCCGAGGCTTAACGCCGCGCGCACCACTGCGCTCGGCATACAAAGCGGCAAAATATGGCCGAACATCAGTCGGATGCCGGTAATGCCCTGCATGCGGGCCGCGGCCAGATAATCGCTGCGACGCAGCGCCAGCGTTTCAGCGCGCGCCTGGCGGGCAAACGGCGGCCAGCTGGTTAATGCCAGCGCCAGTGCGCCGTTTAACAGCCCAGGGCCGAGCATCGCCACCAGCGCCAGCGCAATCACCAGATTCGGCAGCGAAAGAAAGATATCGGTAATGCGCATCAGCACGCGTTCGGTCCAGCCACCCACGTAACCCGCAGTGATGCCGATCAGCAGCCCGGCCGGAATGGTCAGCAGCAGAATCAGCGACACCAGCAGCAGCGTTGGCCGCGTGCCGTAAATCACCCGCGACAGCAGATCGCGACCAAAGCCGTCGGTGCCAAACCAGTGCGCAGCATCTGGCGGCATCAGGCGCGACGCCATCATCTGCGCGTTGGGCTGATAAGGCGCCAGCAACGGTGCCAACAGCGCGGTAAGCAGTAAAATCGCCACCAGCGTCACGCCAATAATCAGCGTGACATTGCGCCGACGGCGACGGCGACGAACCGGCATTGCCGGTTCAGCATCGGATAAATGTTGCGTCATCGGGTTCTCGGATCGGTTAAATAGGTAAGCGCATCAGCCAGCGTGTTCAGTAACACGAAGCAGCCGCCAATCAGCAGCGTCGAGCCGAGGATAGCCGGAACGTCAGAAGAGAACAGCGCGGTGGTCAGATAACGTCCCACGCCCGGCCAGGCGAACACGGTTTCGGTCAGCACCGACCCTTCCAGCAGCGTGGCGTAGGAGAGCGCCAGCACGGTAATCAGCGTACCGAGCACGTTGGGAAAAATATGCAGCAACAGAATACGCACCCGGCCCGCGCCTTTCGCCCGCGCCAGCGTGACATACTCTTTGTTGCTCTCTTCCAGCAGCGCAGCGCGCAGCAAACGCGTGATGCCCGCCATCGACAGCATGCCCAACACCACCACCGGCAGCCACAGATGCGCCAGCGCATTGCGGAACATTTCCGGATCGCCGGAAAGCCAGCTGTCGATCAGCACAAAGCCGGTTTTCGGCTCCATGGTGTAAATCCAGATGTCGTCCAGGCGTCCCGGTCCGGCTGACCAGTGCAGCACCGCGTAAAACAGCAGCAGTCCGAGCAGGCCAAGCCAGAACACCGGCACCGAATAGCCCAGCAGCGACACCAGCCGCGCCAGATTATCCAGCACGCTGCCCGGCTTCCACGCCGCCAGCAGCGCCAGCGTAATGCCAAATACTGCGCCGAAGATCATCGCGCAGCTGGCTAGCTCAATGGTGGCCGGAAAGGTACGTGCCAGGTCGCTGAGCACCGGCTGATTGGTGATATGCGAGATGCCAAGATCACCACGCGCAAGATGCTCAAGGTAGCGCCAGAACTGCACCGGCAGCGGCTGATCCAGCCCTAAATCGTGACGCACCTGTTGATAGGTCGATTCACTGGCGTGATCGCCCGCCACCTGCAGCACCGGATCGACCGGCGAGAGATGCGACAGCATGAAGGTAAAGGCGAGCAGGCCGATCAGCGTCACCAGCAACGACAAAACGCTGGTGAGCAGTCGGCCACCGCTGCGCCAGAAACGCCGGGCGAACCCGGCTTCGGCTAACGTTGATGCCATTACTTACTAACCTGGCTGTAATAAACCATATCCGGGTTGATGCCCTGCACGTAGCCTTTGAGGTTGTCGCGCATGGCGATCAGGTTGCGCGCCTGCAGGCCAATCACATACGGCGACTGCTTCTGCACTTCACGCTGCATGTTTTCATACAGCTCAATGCGCTTCGCCTTATCGCTTTCGGCGGTGGCCGCCAGCGTCTGCTTGCTCAGCTCAGGAATGTGCCAGTTCGAGCGCCAGGCCAGCGTTTTGCTGCCATCTTCCGGGTTGTAGGCGAACGCCGCGGCGTTGGTGTTCGGATCAAAATAGTCCGCGCCCCAGGCGTTAAGCGTCGCTTCATACTTGTGCGCTTTCACGTTGGTGGCCACTTCGGTGCTCAGGCCGGGAATCAGCTCGATCTTCACGCCGCCGCGGGCAAAGCTGCCCTGCAACGCCTGCGCGATATCGAGGTAAGGCGGCTGGTTGCTGACTGCCAGCTTAAAGCTGACGTTGGTCAGGCCCGCTTTCTTCAGGATCGCCTTCGCTTTTTCCGGATCGTACTGATACGGATTGTCGTTCAGCGCGCCCAGGAAGCCTTCCGGCAGGAAAGACTGGTGCACCTGGAACTGACCTTTCAGCAGATCGTTAGCGATACCTTTGTAATCAAACAGGTAGCGCGACGCTTCCCACAGCGCCGGGTTTTTCAGCGCGGGCTGGGCATCGATATTGAACTGCATGTAATAAAGAGACGCCATCGGCACGGCGAGGGTTTTCACGCCCGCTTTGCTCTTCAGCGCAGCCATCTGATCGGCACCAAGGTTACGTGCGATATCGGCATCGCCCTGCTCCAGCAGCAGACGACGCGCGGCTGGCTCCGGCACGTTTTTAATCAGCACATTTTTCAGCTTCGGCGCGCCGCCCGGTGAGGTTGGGTTGGCGCTGAGCAGCACCACTTCATGCGGCACAAAGCGACGGATCTGGTACGCACCGCTACCCGCTGAATGCGCGGCCAGCCATTTGTTACCCAAGTCACCTTTCTGCTCGTTCGCCATCACCGTTTTCTCATCGACAATCGACGAGACCGGCGCTGCCAGCAGGCTCAACACATACGTTGGGCTGACGTTGGCATCCCAGCTGATCTGCACATGCTGGTCATCAATTTTCTTCAGATGACTGTCAACGTTCTCTTTGCTCCAGCCGAGCTGCGTCAAAATAAATGAAGGATCCAGGTTTAGCTTCACTACGCGTGACAGCGAGAAAATCACATCTTCGGCACGCAGCGGATTGCCGGAGGCAAATTTTGCTCCGTCGCGCAGCGTTACGGTCAGGCTGCGGTTATCGCTGCCCGCTTCCCAGCTGCTGGCCAGCGTCGGCTTAAGATCGGTGGGGTTTGCCGGATCGGGCTGAACCAGCCGTTGATAGAGGTTGGTGAACGCCTGAACGGCGGTCAGTTCGAAGCCTTCCGCCGGATCAAAGCTGCTGGAGTCATCGATAGACTGGGCAATCACCAGCGTATCGGCCGGTGTAGCTGCCTGAGCAGCAAAAGCAGTGCCAAGCGCTAACGCCAGCACGGTCGGAGCGAAAAGTTTCATGACGTTTCCTTACAGAACAATTTTGGCGAGTGTATGTGAACTACACTTCTAACAATAGTTGATTATTGGCTATGGTTATTCCTGAAGATTATAAGGCCGCAGAAAAGGTTATAAATGTTAAGGCGGACTGAACCGTTTCACGCCATTTCTTAATGGTACTGCGCGGCGGTTTATCATTGTTAACCCGCTGAGCGGTTGATGAAAAAAACAGCGCGGCACCAGATTATTCTGTATATCGCTGGTCGCAATGTCGCTATCGGTGCGCTGGGCTACTGGCGTGTTCATCACCCATTGCGGGTTGGACCACCGGAAAATAGAGGCCAGCGAATGCCACTATTCAGCGATACACCCGCCCATAGATGGCTTTTGCTTATTGAAGTCGCCTTATTCTGAAAAGCATCCGCTGGCCTCAATGACCATTAATATTGCCGTCTCGTTCCGCGCTGTGGGTAATGCTTTTACCCTTGCCGCCGCGCCGCCGTCCGCCTGGCATCATGTCATTACTGCGGTAGTGTGAATGCCGCCTCGTCTCTCTGCCAAAGCACATTTCAGGGATTGGTTAGCACTATTCCTTGTTTAAAAAAATGCGCCCCGCATTTGATGATGTTCGTCACACAACATCATCTGAAAGAGTGAATCGTGATCATGCCGCAGAGACGTCTTTTTACCCTGTCCAGCCTGGCTCTGGCCTCAGGCTTATCCTTTATTGTTGCGGGTCAGGCCGCTGCTGAGACGGCGGTGAAAGGCGGCACGCTGATTTATCTGGAACAGCAGGCGCACACCACGCTCTATCCCCCGGCGGGCGGCTTCTATCCGAATGGCGGCCTGCTCAACCAGATTACCGATAAGCTCACCTGGCAAAACCCGGAAACGCTGCAGGTAGAACCCTGGATTGCCGATAGCTGGAGCAGCAACGCCGATAAAACCGAGTACACCTTCCACATCCGGCCCGGCATCACTTTTTCTGACGGCACGCCGCTGGACGCTAACGCGGTGGCTAAAAACTTCGATGTTTATGGCCTCGGTGATAAGGCGCGTCGGTTGCCAATTTCCGAAGTGATCAATAATTACGATCACAGCGAAGTGATCGACGCGCAAACGGTGAAGTTCTACTTCAAAAAATCATCTCCCGGTTTCCTGCAGGGCACCGCCACCATTGGGTCAGGCCTGGTATCGCTGAGCACGCTGGCGCGCAACTTTGATCAGCTGGGCGATGCGCGGCATATCATCGGCTCCGGTCCTTTTGTGGTCAGCGATGAAAAGCTGGGCCGCGAAGTCGATCTGGTGGCGCGCAAAGGCTATCAATGGGGCCCGAAAAACCTCACGCAGCAGGGACCAGCGAACCTTGATGGCATCAAGATTATTGTCACGCCGGAAGACAGCGTGCGCATCGGCGCGCTGCTGGCAGGCCAGGCAGATTTTATTCGTCAGGTGCAGGCTTATGATGAGAAGCAGGCCAGCGAGCAAAAATTTCCGATCTACGCAGCGCCCACCCGCGGCGTGAATGACAGCCTGAGCTTTCGCCCGGACAACCCGCTGGTGGCGGAGTTAAAGGTCCGCCAGGCGTTGCTGCACGCCACCGATGCCAGACAAATCGTCGATACCCTTTTCTCAGAAAACTACCCGGTTGCCACTTCGGTGATCGCCAAATCGGCAGCGGGTTATGTCGATCTCTCCGCCAGCCTGAACTATGACCCGGCGCGGGCAAAAACGCTGCTGGATGAGGCGGGCTGGAGGCCGGGCAGCGACGGTATTCGGGAAAAAGCGGGCAAAAAGCTGGCGCTGACCATCTACGAATCCCTGCCGCAACCGCAGAACAAAGAGGTGCTGCAGCTGATTGCGCAGCAGTGGAAACAGGTTGGCGTGCAACTCACGGTGAAAGCGGGCGATGCGGGCAGCAAGACGCTCGACAATCTGGATCCGCTGAAAACGCCGCTTACCGTGTCGGAAGTGGGCCGGGCCGATCCTGACGTGATCAAAAGTATGTTCTATCCCCTGAATCGTGATGCGCTGCTGCAAAAAGGCGGTTCGAGCAGCAAGGTGCAGCAGTTTCGTGATGACAAGCTCAATGCGTTGCTGGTGAACATCTCTACGGAAATCGATCCGGCTAAGCGCTTGCAGCTGGCCGGTGAGGCACAGCGTTACCTGCTGGATAACGCCTATGTGATTCCGGTGTTTGAAGAGCCCCAGGTTTTTGCCGGTGCGCCCTGGCTGAAAGGCGTGCGCTTTGAAGCGGTGGGCCGTCCAAGCTTCTACGGCGCCTGGCTGGAAAAACGTTAAGGCAGGAGAAACGGTGATGACGCGTTATCTGATACAACGAGCCGGACAGGCATTGCTGGTGCTGTGGGCGGCGTTTACCCTCTCTTTTATTCTGCTGCAGGTGCTGCCCGGCGACGCCATCCTGATTAAGTTTCAGAATCCCGATCTTGGCCTTAGCCCGGCGCAGATTGAAGAGATGCGCGACGCCTACGGCGCCAGCAATCCGATCTGGCAGCAATATCTGCACGCGCTGACGGCGATGCTGCACGGCGACGTCGGCTATTCGGTGCAGGCGGGCGTGCCGGTTAGCGAGCTGATAGCCAGCAACTTCCCCGCCACGCTGCGCCTCGCCGTGCCTGGCTTTCTGCTGGCCACGCTGATTGCCGCCGCAGTGGCCTTTAGCGCCAACCTCACCGCTTTTCGCTGGCTGAAAAATAGTCTGCACTCGGTGCCGGCGCTGTTTATCTCACTGCCGACCTTCTGGCTGGGTATTGCGCTGATTCAGATCTTCTCGTTTCAGCTGCGCTGGATCCCGGTGATCAATCCCGGTGAATGGCAGGGCCTGATCCTGCCGATCGTCACGCTGGCGGTGCCGATATCCGCACCGCTGACGCAGATCCTGCTGCGCAGTCTCGATGAGGTAAAAACCCAGCCTTTTGTCAGCGTTGCCCGCGCCAAAGGCGCCAGCCAGCGTTATGTGCTGTGGCACCACGTCACGCTGAACGCCATTTTACCGACGCTCACCATCGCCGGTCTGCTGCTCGGCGAACTGATTGCCGGGGCGCTGATTACCGAAACGGTTTTTGGCCTCAGCGGCCTTGGCCAGCTGATTCAGCAGGCGGTCAATAATCAGGACGTCGGCGTGCTACAGGCGGTAGTGATGATTTCTGCGGTCGGCTTCGTCGCCATTAATCTGTTAGTGGATATCCTGACGCCACTGATCGATCCCCGTCTGCATCTTTACGCCGGAGCCGCATCATGAGCCTTGTCGACTCTTCTGCATTTGCAAAAACCGCCACCGTCTGGCCGCGCCTGCGCGCCTGGCCGCCTGGCGTCGTTATCGCCTGGCTGGTGCTGTTGAGTGCGCTGCTGGCCGCTATCGCGCCGGGTCTGTTTACCGACTACAGCGCCACCGAAGGCATTGCCGGTGCGCAGCGGCTGGCACCGCAGGCTGAGCACTGGCTCGGCACCGACCAGCTCGGCCGCGATCTGTTTGCCCGCCTGGTTTATGGCGCGTCGCATACCTTGTCGGGCGCGCTGATGGCGGTCACGGTGGGCCTGCTGGCGGGCAGCACGATCGGCGTACTGGCCGGTGCCATCGGCGGTAAAACGGAGAGTGCGATCCTGCGGCTGATGGATGTATTACTGGCAATTCCCGGCCTGCTGCTGTCGCTAAGCGTCATTATCCTGCTCGGTTTTGGCACGGTTAACGCCGCCGTAGCGGTCGGTATCACCTCCATCGCCAGCTTCGCGCGGCTGGCGCGCGCCGAAGTGGTTCGCGTGCGCCACAGCGACTATGTTGAAGCCGCTTACGGCAGCGGCGGCACCTTTTTGACCGTACTCTGGCGGCATATCCTGCCCAACTCGCTCTCGCCGGTGATCGCCTTTTCCGCCCTGCAGTTTGGCCAGGCGATCCTCGCCCTCTCCACCCTGAGTTTCCTCGGTTACGGCACGCCGCCGCCCACGCCGGAATGGGGGCTGCTGATTGCAGAAGGCCGCAACTATATCTCCACCGCCTGGTGGCTCACCACCTTTCCTGGCCTGGTGGTGGTGGCCGTGGTGCTCGCCACCAATCGCATCAGCAAACAGATGACCGGAGGTCGCCGATGAACTCACAGCCCGCACTGGCGGTTGAACAGCTTTCGCTGAGTTACCGTGGCGACCATGGGTTGCAGCGCGTGGTACACAATGTCTCTTTTGACATTCATCCGGGTGAAATGGTGGCGCTGGTCGGCGAATCGGGCTCCGGCAAAACCACCACCGCGCAGGCGATTATCGGCCTGCTGGCAGAAAATGGCGTGCGGGATGCCGGCGTGCTGCGCTTTAACGGCGAGGATATCAGTCAGTGGTCGCAAAGCCGTCTTGACCGGCTACGCGGCGCGCAGATCAGTCTGATTCCGCAGGATCCCGGTAGCTCGCTCAATCCGATCAAAACCATTGGCGATCAGGTAGGTGAAATAATCAGCCTGCATCAGCGGCTCAGCCGCAAGGCGCGCGACGCACAGGTTCTCGCCCTGCTGGAACGGGTCGGTCTCAGCCATCCCGCTGAGCGGATGCGGCAGTATCCGCACCAGCTCTCCGGCGGCATGAAGCAGCGCGTGCTGATCGCCATCGCTATCGCGCTACAACCGGCGCTGATCGTTGCTGATGAGCCAACCAGCGCGCTGGATGTCACCGTGCAGCGCCGGATTCTCGATCTGATCGATACGCTGCGTCATGAATTCACCACCGCCGTGCTGTTTGTCACCCACGATCTGGCGCTTGCCGCCGAACGTGCCGATCGCATTATTGTGTTTCGTCACGGTGAGATTCAGGAGCAGGGAACGGCGCAGCAGATCGTGCACGCTCCGCAGAGCGACTATACGCGCCAGCTGTTCAACGACGTTAACGTGCTGGCTGCACAGCCGCTGCCCGCCGTCGGTGCGCCGCCCGCTATCGTGGTTGAGGCCATCAGCAAGCGGTTTGCGCTGGGCAACAGCCGCGCATCCGGGCTACAGGCGCTGAACCAGGTGAGCTTTCAGGTCGCGCGCGGCACCACGCATGCGCTGGTGGGTGAATCCGGCTCCGGCAAAACCACGCTGGCACGCATTCTGCTCGGATTTGAACAGGCGGATAGCGGCTCTGTGCGGCTTGACGATGCTGAACTCACCGCGCTAAGTGGCGAGGCCCGGCGTCAGTTGCGGCAAAGGATCCAGCTGGTTTACCAAAACCCGTTTGCTTCGCTGGATCCTTCACAAACCCTCTACAACATTATCGAAGAGCCGTTGCTGAACTTTGCCCCGCTCTCCGCCGCGCTACGCCGTGAACGGGTTGAAGCGGTAGCCGCTCGCGTCGCCCTGCCGCTGGCCCTGCTCCGTCGCAAGCCGCGCGAGCTGTCGGGTGGACAACGGCAGCGGGTGGCCATCGCTCGCGCGCTGGTGTTGCAGCCCGCCATTCTGGTGCTCGATGAAGCGACATCGGCGCTGGATGCCACGGTGCAGGCGCAAATCCTGCGGCTGCTGCTGGAGCTTCAACAGCAGCTCGGTTTGACCTATCTGTTTATCACGCACGATCTTGCGACCGTGCGGCGCATCGCACACAGCGCCACGGTATTACGCGCAGGCGAAGTGGTGGAGAGCGGCGACGTTGCCCGTCTGTTTTCCGCTCCGCAGAACGACTATACCCGCGCGCTGCTTGCCGCCATTCCTGCCATCACGCAACCCGGGGAGATTCCGGCATGAACCCGCCACGTTTAGGTTTTTTTACTCGCCTGCTTGATAAGGCTTCGCCACAGCGGCGCTATCAGCTGGCCATCGAACAGATACAGCAGGCGGAGCGCGCTGGCTTCGACACCGCCTGGATCGCGCAGCACCATTTTCACGAACATGAAGGCGGTCTGCCTGCGCCGCTGCTGTTTCTGGCCTCGGTTGCGGCGCAAACCAGCCGCATTCGGCTCGGCACTGCGATCATTACCCTGCCGCTGGAACATCCGTTACGGGTGGCTGAGGATGCCGCCGTGCTCGATTTGCTCGCGAATGGCAGGCTGGAACTGGGACTGGGATCGGGCGGCACACCCACCTCCTTTTTGCCTTTCTCTCTGACCAGCGAGCAGCGCGGCGCTGTCTTTGCCCGCCACCTTGAGACGATGTTGTCGGCGTTTCGCGGCGATACCCTCGCCCATGCCGACAACCGGCTTTACCCGCCAGCACCCCAGCTGGCATCACGCCTGTGGATTGCCACCTTTTCGGCGGAAGGCGCCGCACGGGCTGGCGCGGCAGGCCATGGCTTAATGCTGTCACGTACGCAGCCGCGGCCTGCCAGTCAGCCCGATCTGCCGCTGGATGCGCTACAAAATCCGATCGTTGACGCCTATCTTGCGGCGCTGCCGGCCGGCATCGAACCGCGCATTCTGGCTTCACGTACCGCCTTTGTGACCGACAGTCGGGAGCAGGCGCGTCAGCGCGCACTGCCGGGACTGCGACAGCAGGCGCAACAGCATCAGGCGCTGGGACACCGGCTGCCCGGCGACAATCTGGATGCCTGGATCGCCGCGTTCGATGTGCATCTCGGCGCACCAGAGGATGTCATCGCCTCGCTGCAACGCGACAGCGTACTGAGACGCGCCACCGATATCTCGTTTCAGGTGCATTCTATCGATCCGCCGCACGCGGAAATTTTGCACTCTATTACACGTCTGGCTACTGACGTGGCGCCCGCCCTTGGCTGGTCGCCCGCGGCATCCGGCCTGCTGACAGGAGAATATGCATGACCGACAACCACGATCTGTTAGCTACGCTGGCAGAGATTGCCCCCGACTCTGCGCTGGCGCAGGCTCGCCAACAGCGCCACGCCGCTACCGAACATACTCAGGGCAGCTATCTGGCGCTGTTCGGCAATGATGCAACTCTTTTGCCGCGGGCCCTGCGCTTTGCCGTCGCCAGACAGGTTGCCGAGTGGCATCAACAGCCGGAGCTGGCAAAGCATTATGCCCGCCACGCGGGCGACGATCCGCGCCTGGCGGACGCCACTGACTTTGCGGAACGCCTGACCTTTCGTCCGGTAAGCGCCACGCCGCAGCATCTCATTGCGCTACAACAGGCTGGCTGGCGCGACGATGAGATCGTCACGCTGGCGCAGCTGGTGGCGTTTATCGCCTGTCAGAGCCGCCTGCTTAGCGGGTATCGCCTGATTCAGGCGCAGGCACAGCCCGAACAGCAAACACCGGCGGTGGCGGGCCACTGGCATACGCAGCCGCATACCCACAGCGGTAAACCCGCGCCGGTAGTTTTTACCCAGGCGTCGCTGGGCTGGGAACCCTGGATCGCCCCGAAACCGCTGGCGGACTTCAGCGCCGATCAGCAGGCAATACTGGCGCGATTCGGTCACACCGATTCGGATTACTTTCGTCTGCTGGGTCGTAACCTGCCGGTACTGGAGCAGCGCACGCTAACCGATAAAGGTATTTTTTATACGCCGGGCGGCCTGCCGCGCGCTGAACGCGAACTGGCGGCCACGGTCGCCAGCAAGGTTAACGGCTGTATTTATTGCGCATCCGTGCATGCCCGCAAGGCCAGCCAGCTGGCAAAACAGCCTGATGCGGTGGAGCGGCTGCTGGCCGTATCGCCCGGTCAGCCCCTCGAGCAGGCACAATCTCCACGCTGGCAGGCGGAGATCGCTTTCGCCGCCGCGCTGTCGGCAACCCCAGCCGTGGCGAATGTCACCCAGATTAACGCGCTGCGCGAACAGGGTCTGGATACGCTGGCGCTGCTTGATTTGGTGCAGGCCACCGCTTTTTTTGCCTGGGCAAATCGGCTGATGTTGACCCTCGGTGAACCCTTTACGCAGGAGAATCTGTTATGAGCCTTACGCTGGAGAATCAACTCATTCACTGGCGGCGCGAACTGCATCAGCACCCGGAGCTGTCCGATCAGGAGTTTGCCACCACGGCACGCATTCAGCGCTGGCTGGATGCAGCAGGCATTAAACGTCTTGATTACGGCCTGAAAACCGGCGTGGTAGCTGAAATCGGTGCCGGTGAGCCGCTGATCGCGCTGCGCGCCGATATTGACGCCCTGCCGATTGAAGAAACCACCGGCCAGCCTTTTGCCTCGCAACAGCCGGGCGTAATGCACGCCTGCGGCCACGATCTGCACACGTCAGTCATGCTGGGTGCGGCCCAGCTGCTCAAGGCGCGCGAGCACAGCCTGCCAGGCCGGGTGCGCATACTTTTCCAGCCCGCCGAGGAGATTTTTACCGGTGCGCAGCAGCTGATCGATGCCGGGGCGCTGGACGGCGTGCAGGCTATTTTCGGCATGCACAACGCGCCTGACTACCCGCTCGGCACGCTGAAAACACGCGGCGGCGCTTTTTATGCCAATGTCGATCGCTTTGTGATTCGGGTGACTGGCAAAGGTGCGCACGCCGCGCGGCCGCAGGAAGGCGTTGACGCTATCGTGATTGCCAGCCAGATCGTCGGGGCGTTACAAACCCTGCCCAGCCGTCAGGTCAGCTCGCTGGAATCGCTGGTGGTCAGCGTGACGCGCATCAGCGGTGGCAACACCTGGAACGTCCTGCCCGGCACCGTAGAACTGGAAGGCACCGTGCGCACCCACAACAGCGCGCTGCGCGAGACCATTCCCCAGCGGATCCGTCAGTTGATCGAAGGTATCAGCGCGGCGTCCGGTGCGCAGGCGGTGCTGGAATGGCAGGCGGGTCCACCGGCGCTGATCAACACGCCGCACTGGGCGACGTTCTGCCAGCAGGTCGCGCGCCACAGCGGCTATCAGGTTGAAGACGCCACGCTACAGATGGGCGGTGAAGATTTTGCTGACTATCTGCGGGTCATCCCCGGCGCCTTTGTTAGCATTGGCAGCGCCAGCGAGTATGGCTTGCACCATCCGGGCTTCGATCCCAGTGAGGCATTGCTTGCCCCGGCGGCCCGCTATTTTGATCGCCTGGCGGGCGATGCGCTGGCGGCCATTGTTGAGCCAGCCGCTGCGCTGGCCAATGCCGAATGATTGAGGAGTTGCCCATGTCAGAACTGATACCGGTACTTGATCACGTGGTGATTAACGTTGCCGAGCAACTTGATGAGGCCAGTGCGCTGTTTCGCCGCCTTGGTTTCCAACTCAGCGAGCGCGGCCATCACTCGCTTGGCAGCAGCAATCATCTGGCCGTTTTCAATCAAAATTATCTTGAGCTGCTCGGCTGGGAAAATGATCGCGGCACGCTGCGCCAGGATCTGTGGCAGTCACCGCGCGGGCTAAGCGGCCTGGTCTGGAAAACCAACGATGCCGACGCTGTCTGGCAGCATTTACAACAGGCCGATCTGGCTGGCGATCCGCCTGCCGCCTTTTTTCGTCCGGTGACGCTGCCGGATGGTCGCCAACAGGAAGCGCGTTTCCGCACCACGCGGCTGCGCGCCGATCGGGTGCCGGGCGGCCGCAGCTTTTTCTGTCAGCACCTGACGGCAGAGGCGGTATGGCAACCCGCCTGGCAGCAGCACGCCAACGGCGTTACCGATATCGATCGCTTTGTCATTGTTGCCGATCGCCCTGATGCTGCGGCGACGGTGTACGGCCAACTGTTCTCTGCGCAGCGGCTGCAACCAATACCTGGCGGCCTGCGTTTGCAGGCTGGCGTGGCGGAGATTCAGTTCATTACGCCGAACCAGGCGCAGCGTGACGGCGTGGCGCTGCCAGCGCATTATGATGGCTCACCGCGCATGACCGCGCTCGGGCTAAAAACCCACTCGCGGGAGGCGGTGCGCACCCAGCTGAAGCACAACGACATCGCCTTTCGCGAACGCGATGGCGAGATTGAGGTAGGACCGCTGGCCGGGCTGGAGACGACGCTGTTTTTTCATCAGTAGCGCCGTGCGCCGTTATTCGGCGCTTTCCAGCTTCTGCCGCCGCCGCAGGTGCGGGAACAACACCATCCAGACGCCAACCACTACCAGCGTGCCGATACCGCCGATCGCCGCGGCGGGTGCCGCCCCGATCCATGCCGCCAGCATGCCTGATTCGAACTCGCCCAGCTGATTGGACGTATTAATAAAGATAGAGTTAACCGCGTTGACCCGACCGCGCATGTCGTCCGGCGTATCAAGCTGCACCAGCGAACCGCGAATCACCATGCTGATCATATCAAAGCCGCCCAGCGCGAACAGCGCCAGCAGTGATAGCCAGAGCTGAGTCGACAAGGCAAACAGCAGCGTGGCGATGCCAAATCCCGCCACCGAGCCAAACATGATCATCCCCACATGGCGATCGAGCTTATTACGGCTGAGCCAGAAACCCACCAGCAGCGCGCCCACCGAAGGCGCACCGCGCAGCATGCCCAATCCCCATGGACCGGTGTGCAAAATGTCTTTAGCAAAAATAGGCAATAGCGCGGTGGCACCACCGAGCAGTACCGCAAATAGATCAAGAGAGATGACGCCCAGCACATCACGGCGCTCACGGATAAAGCGCACCCCAGCAAACAGCGTGGTGACATTCATCGGTAAACGAGGCTGCTGCGGCCGCTCATAACGCAGGATTTTTACCATTGCCATCGAGATGAGATAAAACAGCGCCGCCACGCTGTACACCACATGCGGCCCGGCGACGTAGAGCAGGCCGCCCAGCGTCGGTCCGGCAATCACCGCCGTTTGCGTGGAGAGCGCGCTGGCGGCGGTAGCGCGCGCAAGGATCGCGGGCGGCACCAGCGACGGCAGCATTGAGGTCATCGACGGCCCTTCCAGCGCTTTCGCTACCGAAAACAGAAACACCAGCGCCAGCAGCGTGATCTGGTCAGCATGGTGCAGCAATGACACCGCCACCAGCGCCGCCGTTGCCGTCAGCTCAACCAGCTGTGCCGCCAGCACGATACGACGGCGATCGCGCTGATCGGCCAGGTGACCGGCCGGTAGCGCCAGGATCACCGACGGCATAAACTGCATTAAACCAATCAAACCCAGCGCCATCGCGCTGTTAGTGATGGCATAGATTTGCCAGCTCACCGCCACGGAGAGCATCTGAAAAGCAAACGAAGAGCAGGTGCGCGCCAGCCAGAAAGCCACAAACGCCCGGTGGCGTAGTAGCGATTCCTCGCCCGACGTGGAAGGTAAGGCCATAGTGTATCCCGTCATCTCATCAAAGTGGTTGCCCGCGCGTTGTGCTCAGCGCGCAGCGTTTCTTTTTATTGTGCTGCACATTGTCGCTGGCATAACGGCTAAAATGATAAGCGTTGTTATTGTTTTAAGTGAAATTAAATTAATCATTAGTTTCGACTGGCCCTAAAAAAACTCACGCGTGATACCGGTAACCATTATTATGTTTAGCGGTCAGAAAAAAGGGTGATCTTGTTGCGCAAACTGTTCTATATTTCCTCCAGAAATGCGTGGTCGTGCCATAACGTCATATACCGCCGCTACCCTGACTTCCTTATTTTTCCGCTTTTTTCATAACTTTAGATGAGTGCCATTTTGCCATCCTCTTTGATTACCGAAGTCGTTACCTCTTTCGGCAGCGACAGGGCCAGCCTGTGCTTTCCCGGGTGGTTGCAGCGTTGTCAGGCCATTGACGATGCCGTTAATGTGGCACGGGATATTATGACGCAGCCGCATGATGCGGTTTCCCCGGCGGGCATAATTATTCTGCCGGTCAATCTTCAGCATCTTCACTGGATAAGTGCCATTGCCAGCGAAATGGCTGCCGCCTCGTTACGGGTTAATTTCGCCGTTAATTATCAACACCTTCACCATCAACCCCAGCAGCTTCAGCAGCTGGTGCAGGCGCACTCGTTTTGGCTCTATGATTTTGCCGAACGGGAAACGGACTGGGATCAGATAAAAGCCTTTCCTTTTACCGGCGTGGTAATTAACCACGCGTTCTTTGCGGATAATTATCGTAAGTTCAGCTTTCCTTATTTACTGGAACACTTTCGCGATCAACAAGCGGAGGTTATTATTCGCAGTCGGGAATTACCGTTAAATCAGGTTGATTGTGCTGCGCTGAATTTAACCGGCTGGCAGCAACAGGTTGCCGATACGCTTTTTAATTAAACACTCACCGATTTAAACGCTTTGTCGTTGGGCTTGTAGCCCCTGAGACAGCGCCATATCAGCTGGTTCTCCCTACAAAATGTTGCGCTAATTACTAACAGCGGACATTTTCGCTAAAAAAAACAAACCATAAAAATTGTCTTAATATAAAATAACCCTAACTGGAATGTTTTCTCACCGGAAGAGAAAAATAAACACCTGACAGAACACCCGTACTTTATACATCGCAAACAATCTAATCGGTTGTTTTCAAAGTTATTATGGCAACTCAAACGAGGTTAATATTATGGGGAAAAGCTCCTCATCACTCGGCATTATTCGCGTGCTTACCGTGCTCTTTGCGGCACTGTGCGGCGCGTATTTGCTGATCGGTGGAATCTGGCTCACCGCCATCGGAGGCTCCTGGTACTACATTATCAGCGGCATTATTATGCTGATCGTAGCGGGACTGATCTGGCGGCGTAACAGCAACGCGCTGCTGCTTTATGCGCTGTTCCTGCTTGGCACCATGGCATGGGCCGTCTGGGAAGTTGGTTTCGACTTCTGGGCACTGGCACCGCGTTCTGACGTTATCGTGATCTTTGGCATCTGGCTGATTCTGCCTTTTGTTTACCGTGGCTTTATCGCCACCAGCAAAACGCCGGTGATGGCGATGGTTGTCAGCCTGGTGATCAGCGCTGGCGTGCTGGCCTATGCGGTGTTTAACGATCCACAGGAAATCAACGGTACGCTGCCATCCGCTGCGCAGGCGCCCGCTCAGGGCACCGTCCCTGCCGGTGACTGGCCAGCCTATGGCCGCACGCAGGAAGGCACCCGCTATTCCCCACTGACGCAGATCAACGAGAAAAACGTCAAGGATTTGCAGCAGGCGTGGAGCTTCCAGACCGGCGATCTGAAGACACCTAACGATCCGGGTGAAATCACCAACGAAGTGACGCCGATCAAAGTCAACGACACGCTTTATCTGTGTACCGCTCACCAGATTCTGTTTGCTCTGGATGCGAAAACCGGTAAGCAGAAGTGGAAATTCGATCCACAGCTGAAGCAGAACCCGACTTTCCAGCACATCACCTGCCGCGGCGTTTCGTATCATGAAACCCCAGCAGCGGCCGCTACGCCAGCAGGTACGCAGCCAGCACTGTGTGCTCGCCGCATTATTCTGCCGGTGAACGATGGTCGTCTCTATTCTCTGGATGCCGCTACCGGCGAGCGCTGCCCGGACTTCGCTAACAACGGCGAACTGGATCTGCAGCACAAACAGCCAGACCAGACCCCTGGCGCCTATGAGCCAACCTCGCCGCCAATCATCACCGATAAAGTGATTGTGATTGCGGGTGCGGTTACCGATAACTATTCAACTCGCGAGCCGTCAGGCGTTATCCGTGGTTTTGATGTGAACACCGGTGAACTGCTGTGGGCATTTGATCCCGGCGCGAAAGAGCCGAACAAGATCCCAGGCGAAGGCGAGCACTACACCTTCAACTCGCCAAACTCATGGGCACCGGCTGTCTATGATGCGAAGCTGGATATCGTTTATCTGCCTATGGGCGTGTCTACACCCGATATCTGGGGTGGCAACCGTACGCCAGAGCAGGAGCGTTATGCTAACAGCCTGCTGGCGCTGAATGCGTCAACCGGTAAGCTGGTATGGTCTTATCAAACCGTTCACCACGATCTGTGGGATATGGACCTGCCTTCACAGCCCACGCTGGCTGACATCACCGACAAAAATGGCAACACCGTACCGGTGGTTTACGCCCCGGCGAAAACCGGTAACATTTTTGTGCTCGACCGTCGTGATGGCAAGCTGGTTGTACCGGCGCCGGAAACGCCAGTACCGCAGGGTCCGGCTAAAGGCGATCGCCTTTCTCCAACCCAGCCTTACTCTGAGCTGACCTACCGTCCGAAGCAGAACCTGAGCGGCAAAGATATGTGGGGCGCCACGATGTTTGACCAGCTGGTCTGCCGCGTGATCTTCCACCGTCTGCGCTATGAAGGTCCGTTCACCCCGCCATCTGAGCAGGGTACGCTGGTCTTCCCTGGCAACCTCGGCATGTTTGAATGGGGCGGTATTGCCGTAGATACCGATCGTCAGATCGCAATTGCTAACCCAATGGCGCTGCCGTTCGTCTCCAAGCTGATTCCACGTGGTCCGGGCAATCCGATTGAGCCACCAGAAGGCAGTAAAGGCGGTTCCGGTACCGAGTCAGGTATTCAGCCACAGTACGGCGTGCCGTTTGGCGTTGAACTGAACCCGTTCCTGTCGCCGTTTGGCCTGCCGTGTAAGCAACCTGCCTGGGGCTATGTCTCTGCGGTTGACCTGAAAACCAATCAGGTTGTCTGGAAAAAACGTATCGGTACCGTTCGCGACAGCGCACCTGTGCCGATGCCGTTTAAACTCGGCATGCCAATGCTGGGTGGCCCGGTAACTACCGCCGGTAACGTCTTCTTTATCGCGGCTACCGCCGATAATTACCTGCGCGCATTCAGCACCAACACCGGTGAACTGCTGTGGCAGGGACGTCTGCCAGCAGGCGGCCAGGCAACGCCGATGACCTATGAAGTGGATGGCAAGCAGTACGTTGTTATCTCTGCTGGCGGTCACGGTTCGTTTGGTACCACCATGGGCGACCACATTATCGCCTACGCACTGCCAGACAATAAGTAACCTTTCCAACGGTAATAAGGGGCGATGATTCGCCCCTTTTTTTTCGCCTGCAATTTGGCTTTGGATGCAAAAAGGGAAACGTTTGCGTTAGTTTTGTGAGTTGAGTCACATTTGAACGAAATCATCATGAAACAAACTTTGACAATCGTGATCAAAATCTATTTTCTATCGTCTGGATAGGGGCACCCTACGTCAGCGCTGGCGTAACTCCCCCTCGCGGCCAGCGGAAATGGCAGCAGCCTCCTCCCAACTCCCTGGGATTTCTTTTAAAACTGACTCCCGCACCCATAAGCGAGAGCGATAGCAAGTGGTCACTTTCATGAAAAATAAACTGATGATTGCAGGCGCGCTGTTGAGCATGTCATACAGCGGCGTTTCTCTGGCTGCCGGGCCTTCTGACCCGCAGTATGTTTCCGACTGGTGGCATCAGAGCGCCAACGTGGTGGGCAGCTATCACACGCGTTTTGGACCGCAGTTTAATAACGACGTTTATCTGGAATATGAAGCCTTCGCTCACAAAGACTGGTTCGATTTTTACGGCTATCTCGATCTGACCAACTTCTTTGGCGCGGGCAACAGCAACGCCAACGGCGTATTTGACCACGGCTCGCCGATGTTTATGGAGATTGAGCCGCGCTTCTCGATCGACAAGCTGACCGGCACCAACCTGGCCTTTGGTCCGTTCAAAGAGTGGTACTTTGCCAACAACTATATTTACGATATGGGTCGCAACAGCGATAACCGCCAGAACACCTGGTTTATGGGCCTCGGCACCGATATCGACACCCACAGCGACATTGGCCTCTCCCTGAACGTCTACGCCAAATACCAGTGGGAAAACTACGGTGCGCCAAACGAGAACAGCTGGGATGGCTATCGCTTCAAGGTGAAATACTTTGTGCCGATTACCCAACTCTGGGGCGGCAATCTTGGCTACGTTGGCTTTACCAACTTCGACTGGGGTTCTGACCTCAACGACAACGGCAACTCGACGCGCACCAGCAACTCTATCGCTTCCAGCCACATTCTCTCGCTGGCATACGATCACTGGCACTATTCGGCGGTGGCACGTTATTTCCACAATGGCGGACAGTGGGCAGACGGCAGCGAACTGGCCTTTGCCAACAATCGTGAAGTGAAATCAACCGGCTGGGGTTACTACCTGGTGGTGGGATACAACTTCTGATAAAGCGGCGTTGATGATTCAGACTCCTCACCCTTTCCAGTGCGGAAGCGGGTGAGGAAAACCACGTCTTACTCTGGTTTCAGTACGTTAATGCGCCATGGAATACCGAACTTATCGATAAACATGGCAAAGCCACCTTCGGCCCAGAAGGTTTTCTGCCAGGTCGTGGTCACTTCACCACCGGCCGACAGTTTCTCAAACCAGGCTTTACCCTGCGCTTCATCTTGTGTCGCCAGGCTCACTGCGTAGCCAGCATGTGACGAAGCCGGGCCTTTATCGGTGTTGCCATCGCTCAGCATAATTTCGCCTTCGCCAATGCGCAGACGAGCATGCATGATCTTTTCTGGTGGCTGCGGCGTCGCATCGTTATCACCAATCTGCTCGTCCTGATCCGGCATCTCGCCAAAGGTCACTTTTTCCAGCTGCTCACCGCCGGTCGCCTGCAGATAAAATTCGATCGCCTCTTCACAACGACCATATAAAAACAGATAAGGACTGACTTTCATCGCCACCTCCGTACGTGGGTTGTGTTAATTGTTTGTCTCGCACAGAGTGTAGACCATGAACCGAAACCGCTGCTTTCAGACGGGCAAAACAGCGCAAAAAGCCGCACTATTGCTTATTTTTCAGCCCACTTCGCAACAAGATGTGAATGGCATTACGCGTCAGATCGCCAGCAGAGAAACGGGCAATGAAGGAGAATGGGCAAGGCTGAGAACAGGGGAACAGAATGTGGAAAAGCGCGAGCGGCAGCGCACCGCCCGCATCGGTTAGCATCAGGCCGCCAGCACCTCACGCACAAAGGCTTCGATGTTTTTATCCTGACACTGTTCAAAGAAGCACTGCTGAAACCGCTGACCGCTGACCGCGGTTTTCACCAGCTCAGGATCGATGGCGCGCAGCGTATCAAGATAGTTATCTTTGATCACCGCGGCTTTCACCTGATTGAGCAGCCCGGCGTTGCGCACCTGCGGCTCTTTACGCTCCGGCGGATAGCCCTGGCCTTTTTCACCGGTAAAGGCTTTTTCAAAGATAAAGCGCAGGTTCAGCTCCGCACCCCAGCCAAAGCCTTTGGCAAACGGCAGCGCCAGCGCATTGCCGTTGTTGATCTGCGCAAACAGATAGGCGTCGGCGGGATCGATACAGTAGCCGCAGTTGACGCCCGGATGGATGTTCAACGACATCAGCGCGCCCTGCCCGGTGCCGCAGCCCGCGACAATGAAATCCACCGCCTTGCTGTTCAGCAGCAGGCTGGCGATGATGCCAAGGTGAATGTAGGTAAGGTGGTGATCCTGTTCGTCGCTCATGCCGACGTTAAACACCGCGTGACCCTGCTGATCCGCAACGCCCTGCAACTCTTTCAGCACCACTGCATTTTTAGCGGCCTGGCTGTTTTCCATCATTAAGGCAATTTTCATATCACACCTGTCACTTTTTAATTGAAACGTTGTTTCATTTTAACGAAAAAGTTGTATTGTGCATGGTTTCCAGGCACTAAAAGATGTGAATGCCTTCACAAATTCATCGGATAACAGGCGAGGTAGCGATGTTCATCTATAGAGAAACGACGCAAACAGACGATCTGGGCAACGGCGTGACCCGACGCATTCTGGCGCACGGCGGCACCATGATGGCGGTGGAAGTCAGCTTTGAACAGGGTGCGGTGGGTCCGCTGCATCATCATCCGCATGAGCAGCTTACCTATGTGTTATCCGGTCGCTTTGCCTTTACGATTGATGGTGAGACCAAAGAGGTCAGCGCGGGCGATACGCTGTATAAGCGTCCCGACGTGGTGCATGGCTGTGTCTGTCTTGAGGCGGGCACGCTGCTGGATACGTTTACCCCGCAACGGGAAGATTTTCTCTGAGCAAAAAAACCGGCGCGTCCTGCGCCGGTTGATTTATTAATGCAGCTGCGGCAGCTTCTCCAGGTTCCTGTTCCCCTGGTTCTCTTTCACGTACTCGAGCTTGCGCACTTTGGCAACATCCTTCGCCGTCACGCTGGTTTTCGCCGTATTGCCCCAGCTGGTACGAATGAAGTTCACCACATCCGCCACCTGCTGATCGTTCAGGCGCCAGCCAAAGCCGGGCATCACGATATCTGAAGGCGCACCTTGCAAGCCTGGCAGCGTGGAACCGGTCAGCACGATGTGGATCAGCGAGGTTGCATCATCCGCCAGTACCACCGAATTGCCCTGCAGGGCCGGGAATACGCGCTTATAGCCGATGCCGTCTGAGCGGTGACAGGCGTTACAGTTGTCGATATACACCGACGCGCCCGGTTTGCTGTCGTCACCGTTCCACAACGCCCGTGCCACGGTGTCATCCTTGCTGAAGGCCACCTGGTTCGGATCTTTCGCGCCCAGCGTCTTCAGATAACGGGCAATCGCCGTGATATCTTCATCGGTCAGGTATTGCAGGCTGTGCTCAACCACGTTGGTCATGCCGCCAAACACCGCAGTGTGATCGTTGCGGCCATAGCGCAGGAACTGCGCCAGATCGCTTTCGCTCCAGCGTCCAAGGCCATCACGGTTGTCGCCGCGCAAACTGGTGGCGGTCCAGCCATCAATCGGTGCGTTACTGCCCGCCAGGAAGTCGGTGCCTTCGCCATTGTTCAGCGCTTTTTCCTGCATGGTGATACTGCGTGGCGTATGACACGCGCCACAGTGCCCCAATCCTTCCACCAGATACTGGCCGCGAGCCACCACTGCATCCTGCTGCGCAGCAGGCTGGAACGCCTTCACGTCCGGTGCAAAGATGCCGCGCCAGACCGCCAGCGGCCAGCGCATTGAGAGCGGCCAGGGAATAGCATTTTTGCGATTGTCCTGCTCCACCGGCTGCACGCCGTGCATGAAATAGGCGTACAGCGCCTTCATGTCCTCATCGTTGACCACGGCATACGACGGATAAGGCATCGCCGGATAGAGCGTATCGCCATTTTTCGCCACGCCATGCCGCACCGCCTGCTGGAAGTCGTCATAGCTGTAATCACCAATGCCGGTTTTCTTATCCGGCGTGATGTTGGTGGTGTAAATGGTGCCGATTGGCGTGTCCATCGACAGACCACCGGCAAACGGCTTGCCGCCGGTGGTGGTATGACAGGCGATGCAATCCCCGGCGCGCGCCAGGTATTCACCGCGTTTAATCTGCTCGGCACCGCTGTTGTCTTCGGCCAGCGCCGTGAAGGCAACGGTGCTCAGCAGCAGAGCCATTACGCTTTTTTTCATCACCATTTTCCTTATGCCTGCACCATCGGACCGGGGTTTTTCAGGTACTGCTCACGGATCGCTTTCGCCGCCCAGTAAGTCAGTGCCGCCACCATGCCGGTTGGGTTGTAGCCCAGCCCCTGCGGGAAGGCGGACGCGCCAGGCACAAAGACGTTGTGCACATCCCAGCTCTGCAGATAACGGTTCAGCGCACTGGTTTTTGGATCTTCTCCCATGATCGCGCCGCCGTTAAGGTGCGTGGTCTGATAGGACGTGGTGTCGAAATGGCTGTTGGCATTTTTGGCCGAGCCGGTCATGCCGACCGGATTCATCGCCCGCCCTAACTCCTGCTGACGCGCAAACATAAACTGCGACATCTTGATGTCGTTTGGCTGCCAGTCAAAGGTCATACGCAGCAGCGGCTGACCGTGCGAATCTTTGTAGTTGGGATCGAGATCGAGATAGTTGGCGCGATACGACTGGTGCGCACCGTGCGCATCCATGGAAACGTGGTGCGTATAGTGATCGGCCACCGCAGCTTTCCACTTGCTCCCCCAGGCTGGCGTACCGGTTGGCGTCGGCATGCCGGAGATCGGCTTGGTACCGCCCTGATTCACCCAGATCGGTGAACCACCAACAAAGCCAACCTTCGAGTGGTCGAAGTTATCGGCGTTGAATTCATCGATGGCGATGCCCGCGCCGCCGGCACCGATAAAGTTATTGGTGTGCTCGTCGCCTTTTAACAGCACCTTCAGCGTAGAGATATTCTGGTAGGCGAAGTTACGGCCAACGGTGCCTTCGTTGGTGATCGGGTTGTACGGTTTGCCGATGCCGGAAAGCAGCATCAGGTGCACGTTGTGGAACTGGAACGCTGAGAGGATAACGATATCCGCGGGCTGTTCCACTTCACGGCCCTGCGAATCAACGTAGGTCACGCCGGTGGCGCGATTTTTCTCATCGTTGAGGTTAACCCGCAACACGTAAGCGTTGTCGCGCAGCTCAAACTTCGGCTCCTGGCGCAGCGCTGGCCAGATATTAACGTTTGGCGATGCCTTGGAATACATGTAGCAGACATAGCCGCTGCAGTAACCGCAGAAGTTGCACGGGCCCATCTGCGCGCCATAGGGGTTGGTGTAGCGGCCCGAGGTGTTGGCGGAAGGCAGATCGTAAGGATGGTAGCCCAGTGATTCCGCCGCTTTGGCGAACAACTGGCCGGAATAAGTGCGCTTCTGTGCGGGCAGCGGAAACGGACTGGAGCGATCGGGCGCAAAGCGGTTGCCAAACTTGCCGTCGCCGACCAGCTTGCCCTTCACGGTGTACGGCGTGCCGGAGGTGCCAAACACTTTTTCCGCCTTGTCGAAAAACGGCTCCAGTTCGTCATAGCTGACGCCGAAATCCTGAATGGTCATGCCTTCCGGGATGAACTGCTTGCCGTAGCGCTCTTCATAGTGACTGCGCATTTTCAGCTCAATCGGATCGACGCGAAAATGCACCCCAGACCAGTGCAAACCGGCGCCGCCGGTGCCGTTGCCCGGTAGAAATGCCGCCAGCTGGCGATAAGGCTGAGCGGTTTGCGAGGCGTTATGACGAATGGTTACGGTACTTTTAGAGAGATCCTGAAACAGCTTTTTGCGGATGTTGTAGGTCAGCTCGTCAATCACCTGTGGATAGGATCCATCAGGATACGTATCGCGACGTGGGCCGCGCTCCAGCGCCACCACGTTGAGGCCCGCTTCGGTCAGCTCTTTGGCCATGATCGCGCCAGCCCAGCCGAAGCCAACCACCACCGCGTCTACTTTTTTCATTACGTTTGCCATGATTATGCTCTCTCTCCGCGAATGGAAACTGGCGGCAGAGGATAGCTAACGTCCCGTTCAACCCAGTCCATGAAATCAGCGCGTGCGCCTGGAAAACCGACCAGCTTCCAGCCGACCATATTTTGATTGCCACCGTGTACCGGATCGCAGAAAAAGCCTTCGCGGGTGTTTTGCAGCAGATAGGTAAAAAATGTTGCGGCAGGCACCTGTTTAAATTCAACTTTGCCCGCTTCCATCGCCTGTAGCAGCGCATCCTGCTGGCTGGCGTCGAGCTGCGCAAAAATTTTGCCGTACTGCGCTTTGGCTGCTTCATCGGTATCGGCAATGCCCAGCCGATAGAGCTGTTGCGGCACCAGCGGCAGCTGATAACCCAGCTCTTTGATCGAATCGGGATGGAAGGGTCCCTGCATATACCAGTTCGAGCCGGTGCCCCACGGCGTATTCATCTGGCGATCGATAAACTCCGGCACGCCCGCTTCCACGGCGCCTGGCCCCCGATCGTCTTTCGGGATTAAACGGCCAACCGCGGCGGCAACAAAGGCATACTCTTCGGGAGTAAACCAGCTCGGCTGATACGCCCGCGCTTCCTGATCCTCAACCGGACGTACGTCGGCCGCAACGGCTGGCGTAATGGCCAGCGAGCCCACGGCGGAACTGCCGATCGCCATAGCGGGCGCCAGCGTGATGGTACGCAGCAGGAAATCCCGACGCGAATGGCCCTGTTTCTCTTTTGACATGACATTGCCTTAGCACCACTGCGAAGCGGCACAAAATTGGGTGTTAGCGATTTATCTTTGTTATGAGGGGTAAATTATAGGGTAATCGCAAATGTTACTGGTAACAAAGCGCGATTGTAACACTCTTTTTTCGCAAAAATAGGACGACTTTTTCAAAATCGCACAAATTCATTAACATAATGAGCACATTAGCACAGAGGCCTACGCTGGGTTTGTAACCTTCTTTCATAACCTTCTGAAGACGGCAACGCGGTTTGACGTTATAACAGTGCAGTCACAACTGTGGAGTGCTTATGTTTACGTCTTTTTTTCCGCGTCCGGGCCTGTTTTTCAGCTCCGCCGCTATCTGGAGTTTGCTGGTTATCTTATTCTGGTTCGCCGGTGGTAATGAGATCATTTTTCACCTGCCTGCGCTGGCGGAGTACGCCAACAAGCCGCTGCCGAATAGCGTGCTGCGTTTTGTGCAGCCGTCACAGCTCTGGTTTTATGCCTATTTTGTCATGGCGGTAGCGCTGTTCGCTGGCGTCTGGTCGGTGTGCAGCCCACATCCATGGCAGCGCTGGTCGGTGCTTGGCTCCGCGCTGATCATCTTCTTTACCTGGTTTGATGTGCAGGTGAATGTGGCGATTAACGCCTGGTATGCCCCCTTTTACGATCTGATTCAAAAAGCGCTCAATAAAACGGGCTCTGTCCCAATTGAAGATCTCTATCACCAAATGTGGGGATTTTTGGGCATTGCGCTGGTCGCCGTGATCATTGGCATCTTTAACGCTTTTTTTATCAGTCACTGGATTTTCCGTTGGCGTACGGCGATGAATAACTTCTATATGGCGCACTGGCAGCGCCTGCGCCATGTGGAAGGCGCCTCGCAGCGTGTGCAGGAAGACACCATGCGCTTTTCCACCACGCTGGAGAGCTGGGGCGTTAACTTAATTCGCGCCGTGATGACGCTGGTGGCATTTTTGCCGGTGCTGATTGTTTTATCAAAACATGTGCCCACGGTGCCTCTGCTTGGCTCAATGCCCTACGCACTGGTGATTATTGCCGTGGCCTGGTCGTTGTTTGGTACCTCGCTGCTGGCGATAGTGGGGATAAAATTACCGGGGCTGGAATTTCGTAATCAGCGGGTGGAAGCGGCCTACCGTAAAGAGCTGGTGTATGGCGAAGATGATCCTAATCGTGCCACGCCGCCCACGGTGGCTGAGCTGTTCAGCCGTGTGCGTCGTAACTATTTTCGTCTCTACTTTCACTATCTCTACTTCAATATGACGCGCATCCTCTACCTGCAGGTGGATAGCCTGTTCGGGCTGTTTGTGCTGTTTCCGTCGATCATTGCTGGCACTATTACGCTGGGATTGCTCAGCCAAATCAGCAACGTGTTTGACCAGGTGCGCAGTTCCTTCCAGTATCTGATCAACTCGTGGTCGACGCTGATTGAACTGATGTCGATCTACAAGCGTCTGCGCAGTTTTGAGCAGATTCTTGACGATGTGCCGCACCACGAAAAGCTGCTGGATTCAAAGTAGTTGTGCAGCTTCCGCCCGCTTAAGGGCGGAAGCCACTACGATCAGACGAGGTTAGCAAAAACCTGTTCTACCGCGTACGCCCCCGGATCTTTCACCCCGTGCAGGCTCTCCTGATTAAGATAGGATGAGCGACCCGCTTTCGCTGCGTTCATCTGCGTCGTGGCATCAGCGCCCTGCTTCGCCGCCTCTGCCGCTTCTTTCAGGCTTTTCCCTGCGACCAACGCTTCCAGTGCAGGCTGCAACGCGTCGACCAGCGTGCGATCGCCCGGCTGTGCGCCACCGTAATGTTTCATCTGCTCCAGCCCGGCCAGCAGCGCCTGCGGTAACTTTTCGCCCTGCTCAAGCTGTTGTCCGGCAGCGGTAAACAGAATCGACATCAACACGCCGCTTGAGCCGCCCATTACCGTGGCCAGCTGTTCGCCCACCAGCGCCAGCAGCGCTGCCGGTTGGTTCAGCGGCAAACGGTTCGCCTTCAGTTCCTGCTGCACCTTGCGCGCACCCGCCGCAAACGTGGAGCCGGTATCACCGTCACCCACTTTGGCATCGAGATCGTTAAGCGCCTTTTCCAGATCCACCAATGTCTGGCTGACGCTGCTCACCACCGCGCCCACCGCCGCGTTTTCTGATGGCGTGGCGTCCGGCAGGCGCGCCACGCGCTCACCTTTAATCGTCTGCGCCGCGCCAGCGACACGCAGCGGCTGCCAGCCACTGGTTTCTACCGGCGCCTGCAGCGCATCGAGAAAGTCCGCTTCCAGCTGCAGCGTGGTCAGCGAAAAGCCTTTCATATCCAGCGCGCTGACCAGCGTCGCCGGGCCGACCAGATGAGTAATGCGGTCGCCGAGCGCAGAGGCCATCACCTCGCGCGTTAGCACGCCCATCTCCAGCATGGAGAAGCCGCCGAGGTTATTGATCAGCAACAGCACCTTTTTCTCTGCTGGCAGGTTTTCCAGCAGTTTGCCGGTCATGGTGTCGACAATCTCACGGCTGTTCTGCGTCGGTAGCGTGCTGACACCAGGCTCGCCGTGAATGCCCATGCCTAACTCGCTTTCGCCCGCCTTCACCCGCTCATCACGGTCTTCGCCCGGCAGATGGCAGGTGGCAAATGCCAGCCCGATGCTCGACGTGGCGTTGATGGCGCGATTGGCGATCGCCGTAACGTCGGTCAGCGATTTGCCCGCTTCTGCGGCGGCACCGGCGATTTTGTGAATCAGCGCCGTACCGGCAAGGCCACGCGGCTGCGGATTATCCGGCAGCGCGATATCATCTTTCACCATGACCAGCTCGACCTTGTAACCGAGGTTTTTCGCTTTTTCGGCCGCCAGGCCAAAGTTGAGGCGGTCGCCGGTGTAGTTTTTCACAATCAGCAGGCAGCCAGCTTCACCGGTGACGTTAATGATCGCGCTGAGTACCGCATCGACGCTGGGCGAAGCGAAAATATCGCCGCACACCGCCGCCGTCAGCATGCCTTTACCGACAAAACCAACGTGCGCGGGCTCATGACCGGATCCGCCGCCAGAAATCAGCGCGACCTTGTTCTTATCCCAGTCATTGCGTACCACAACGCGAATCTCTTCGCCCACCTCAAGCCGACTGAGGTTGGCCCACGGCGTGCTCAGCAGTGCGCCTTCGATCGCTTCATTAACCACGTGCTGTTTATCGTTGAAAAAAAACTGGCTCATAACATCCTCTCCGATGGTGTTGAGCGCGCCAGAAATGGCGGCAGAAAGGGTTAAATGTAGTTGATCGTGCGAGGTAAAGTGATGGATGAGTGCGCAAATGCGGGACGGCGTGCCGTCCCGGCCAGGGTTTATTTGAGGGCGATGCGCATCACGCTGTCAGGCGCGGTGGCTTCTTTTTTCGGCGAGCTGGCCTGTTTCACGCTGACATAGAGCGCCTGACCATCGGCCGACAGCGCCAGGCTGTTAGGCATACCCGGTGCGGTAATGGTCTGCAATACGTTGTAGTTACGCGCATTAATAATGCTGACCGTGCCCGCTTTGCGGTGCGTGACATAAAGCTCCTGACGTTGCGGATTAAACAGTACCGCCAGCGATTCAGGCACGGCAATTTTGTGTACGACCTTGCCGCTGCGGGTGTCCACTACCCACACCGCCGCCTGTTTTGAATCGGTGATAAAGGCACGATGGGTCGCGGTATCCAGACTGATATTCAGGAAGAAATGCTCCTGGCCTTCCTCCAGCTTCTGCCGTTTCTCAACCGCGTTGGTGCGCGTGTTGATGGTGATCAGTTCACCCTCACCGTTGGTGACGTAAAGCTTCTGCGCCGCTGCATCCAGCGCCAGACCCGTGCCGCCTTTGCCGGTATCTGGCACGGTGCTGATCAGCTGCATGGTTTTACCCTCCACCACCCACACCACGCTCGGCGCACCGACGCCGCTGATATAGACGCGGTCGGTAGCCGCATCGACCACCAGCTCACGCGGCTGCAGCGGCTTAACCTCTTTGGATCGTTTACGCGCATCCAGCACCAGCCGACCGCGCACTTCACCGCTGCTGGCATCGATCGCGGTCACCGCACCTTCTACCGAGTTACCGACATACAGCGTGTTGGTCTGCGGATTGATGGCGGCGCCAAAGGGTTTAAGATCGTTGTGGATAATCTGGGTAATCGCCAGCGTTTGTGGATCAAGGCGATAGACCACGCCGCCTTTATCGAGGCTGCGACTTTGCGACGTCGCCAGGAACAGCGCATTGTCGCTGCCGCTAAAAGCGAGCTCGTAAGCGCCCTTCGCCACCGGCTGATTCAGGGTTTCACCGGGCTGCGCTAACGCGGCCGTCGACAGTAATAAGGAAGCGAGCACCAGCGGACGTAGCGCCCACTGAGCTGTTTTTTGCACAGCGTTCATAACTTCTCCATGGCAAAAGCCGCTGCGGGATTGCAGCGCTGCTCATTAACTAACTCCATTGCAACCGCGTGAAAGAGAACAAATAACGACTTTTTTGAGAATAGTAATCATTTAGAGTGAAGAATACCAGGGGATTGGGGATGGCGGCGGTGCGCCGCTTAGGAACGTGGCGGCGGTGCGCCGCATAAGGCCAGGTCAAGGGCCATTTCGTTCTGCCTGAAGGCAGCCCGAGCAGGGGCGGCAGTCGCCCCGCCCCTGCACCCCGGCTATCCGGCAAACA
>NZ_JBLYPN010000020.1:0-53354 GCF_051851875.1 Duffyella sp. Ts4
TTGGGTTTTGGGTTTTGGGTTTTGGGTTTTGGGTTTTGGGTTTTATTTAGAATTTCATCTTTATCTTTTGATTTTGACCTGGGTTTTGACCTTTAGAGGCATCACCACCGCCGAGGAAAAAGTGTTTTCCAGGATGAGCCGCAGGGATGCGGCGAGAAGGCGCGTTGAGCCGGACAAAAACGCCGGGAGCGTTTTTGAACAGCGCTTGCGCTGCCCCGAAGGGGTGAGCCTCAGGATGAGGCGAATACTCCGAATCGCGCCTGGTCCGTCAGGAAAACGCTTTTGCCGAGGGCACCCGCGCAGCGGGCGGTTGTGTTTGCCGGATAGCGCGGGTGCAGGGCCGGGGCGACTGCCGGCCCTGCTCGGGCTGCCTTCAGGCAGAACGAAATCGCCTTTGACCTTGACCTGGCCCTTCTCCGGCAGGCTTTAGCCTGTACGAAATGGCCCTTGACCTGGCCCTGATCGGGCAGGCTTTAGCCTGGACGAAATGGCCTTTGACCTCAAGACCTTGACCTTAAAAGGCCGCTGGCCTTAGCCCTGACAGGCTTCCCCCTCCCCTCCGGGCAACAACCCAATAAACTCATTAAGATTGATTGAGCGAGGACCCCGGCGCCAGACCAGCCAGGTATCGAGATAACGGTAATTTTCTGCCAGCGGCCAGGCGCTGACGGTGCCACTGCCGGGCATGCTTTCCAGCATCGAACGCGGCATCAGCGCTATGCCGCTGCCCGCGGTAACACAGGCGAGCATGCCGTGATAACTCTCTACCGGGTAGATTTTTCCGGGCATGGCGTTGCCGTCGCGAAACCAGCTTTCAAAATGGCGTCGATAAGAACAGTTATCGCGGAAGGCAAACAGGTTTTCGCCGTTAACATCTTCTGCGCAGGCGATCGCCGGGTGCTGCTGCGTCGCCACCAGCACCATCTCTTCGCGAAACACCGGCACGCCTTCCAGTACCGGATGCAAAATCGGGCCGTCGACAAATGCCGCTTCCAGGCTGCCCTCCAGCACCCGATCCAGCATATCGCCCGAAGGCCCGGTGCTTAATGCCAGTTCTACCTGCGGATAATGGTGGTGATAACGCGCCAGCAGCGGCGGAATACGTACCGCAGCGGTGCTCTCCAGCGAACCAAGCGCAAACAGCCCGGCGGGCCGATCGCCGCTGACCGCCAGTCTGGCTTCGTCCACCAGGTCCAGAATGCGGTTGTTGTAATCGAGAAAATGACGGCCCGCAGGCGACAGCCGCAACCGCTGATTTTCGCGGATAAACAGCGCAACGCCCAGCTCCGCTTCAAGCTGCTTAATACGCGTGGTGACGTTTGAGGGCACCCGATGTACGGCTTCTGCCGCCGCGCTGATACTGCCGGTGGCGGCAACCGCACGAAACATTTCCAGTTGGGAGAGCTGCATACCTTTCTCGTTATCAGAAAAACTTTCTCATTATTATTCAATTTAACTGAGGAGTGCAATCGCCTATTGTTTACCCAACGCAACGTCACTGAGAGGCACGCATGCACAATTCAATCACTACCCTAAATCCCGCAACCGGCGAGACGCTGGCGGTTTATCCTTTTGCCAGCGCCAGCGAGCTTGAAGCGGCATTGGCGCAAAGCAGCAGCGCGTTTTCGCTGTGGAAAAACGTGCCGATCGCCGATCGTGCCAGCTATCTGGTTCGCTTTGCGCAGGTGCTGCGCCAGTATCGCGATGTGTTAGCCGATGCCATCACGCAAGAGATGGGCAAGCCAGTGACGCAGGCGCGGGCAGAAGTGGAAAAATCAGCGGCGCTCTGTGACTGGTACGCCAGCGAAGGCCCAGCCATGCTGGCTGTGGAACCGACGCAGGTCGACAATGGTCACGCTGAAATAGCTTATCGTCCGCTGGGCACCATTCTGGCAGTGATGCCGTGGAACTTCCCGGTCTGGCAGGTATTGCGTGGCGCGGTGCCAGCCATGTTGGCAGGCAACACCTTTCTGCTGAAACCGGCCCCCAACGTGGCGGGCTCGACTCAACTGCTGTTGCAGGCGGCGGCCGAAGCGGGTTTACCAGCGGGCGTGTTCAGCGTGATCAACGCCACCAATGATGGCGTTTCTGCCGCCATTAAAGACGATCGGATTGCCGCCGTCACTCTGACCGGCAGCGTGCGCGCTGGCGCCGCGATTGCATCTCAGGCCGGTGCCGCACTGAAAAAATCGGTGATGGAGCTGGGCGGCGCAGATGCCTTTATCGTGCTGAAAGATGCCAACCTTGATGAAGCGGTGCGCGCAGCGCTATTGGGCCGCTTTCAGAATGGCGGCCAGGTGTGCGCTGCCGCGAAGCGGCTGATTGTTGAAGAGGCGATTTTGCCCGCCTTCACCGAGAAGTTTGTGGCGATGGCGCGCGAAATGAAAATCGGTGATCCCACTGATGAAGCGACTTACATCGGCCCAATGGCGCGTTACGATCTGCGCGACGAGCTGGATGCGCAGGTGCAGGCCACGCTGTCAGAAGGTGCCACATTGCTGATGGGCGGTGAGAAAATTGCCGGTGCCGGCAACTACTATGCGCCAACCGTGCTGTCCAACGTGACGCCTGAGATGACCGCCTTCCGCGAAGAGCTGTTTGGTCCGGTCGCCAGCATTATCGCCGCACGGGATGCCGATCATGCAGTAACGCTGGCTAACGACAGCGATTTTGGCCTGAGCGCCACGATCTATACCGCCGATACCGCATTGGCCGAAGCGATGACGGTGCAGCTGGAGTGCGGCGGCGTGTTTATTAACGGCATCAGCGCCTCCGATCCACGCGTTGCCTTTGGTGGCGTGAAGAAAAGCGGTTATGGCCGCGAGCTGTCCCACTTCGGCCTGCGTGAATTCTGTAACGCGCAAACCGTGTGGCGTAACCGTAAAGGCTAAGTTAGCGCTTGCTGGCGCTGACAACCGCATCATGCAAGTTCAGGCGCTGCCAGAAACTCTGTTCGGCATCGCCTGACAGCGGATAGCCCGCCACCAACGCACTGCTGACCATCAACTGACGGCGCTGTGCTGCATTTAACTGCGGTAACGGCGCCTCCAGCAGCACTTCTGCCCCCGCGGGGACCTGTACGCTGGACTGCTGCGTCCGCTGACGTGGCAGGCCATACGTCATCGTAAAGCGATAAAACTGCCGCATCTGCGGCGCGGCATAGGGATCGGCATCGCCCGTTGTACGAGCGCACGCCGCCAGTGACATGCCGCACTCTTTCTCCAGCGCCCCGCGTAACTCCTGCTTTGCCTGCTCAAACAACGTCCGATATGCCGCATCATTCATAAAATGTGCCACGTTGCGTTCCGCCGCCATGCGCGAACCGATCACATCCAGGGGATAATGCACGCCGAGCACGATGCGTGAATAGCCGTAGCGCGCGCCGCGATCCAGCAGCGGCACAAAGCGTTCGGGAAGCATCTCCGCCATCAACAGCGCATCGGTGTAACCGGTGTTGGTATGGCCGCTGGGAAACGAGCCGCCATCGGCGCGATAAGGCTGATTATCTTTGACCACCGCGTCATCCGGCACGTTGTGAATGCTATTGCCCGCCACTAAGAAAGGACGCGGATAGTTGAAGTGTTTTTTCGCCGCGCTGGTACTGACCTCGCTGGCTTTAATCAGCGCCGCGGCCTTGCTCAGCTCGCCTTTGTTATAGGCGGTCAGAAACGCCTTACCGAGATCCGGTCCCATTGCATCGGCCAGAAAATAGAGAAAGTTCTGCCCTTCGGCATCTATCAATGCACCGTGCCGCTGGCCGCCGGTAGCATGGAGATTGATGCTTTCTACCGTATCCAGATTGGCCGTCATGACCGCTTTCGGTTGCGCGCTGAATTGGCTGAGCAGCGCAATGCCCGCCTGCTGATTCTCTTTTTTATGGAAGTCATAGCCGCTGGACTGCAGCCAGGCTGTATCGGCCTGCACGCTGCTCTGCCTGGCCGTTTCAAGCTCACTGCGTTGCAGGCTGCTGGCGTTGCCCCGCAGCGCCGCAATCAGCTGCTGCTGGATCACCGCTTCGCGGGCGGCAAAGTTGGGGTTCAAATCGGCGGTGGTATTCACCGCCGTAGCGTGAATCTGCGACCACTGGGGTTCAGCGGCGTCTGCCAGCGTGTTGGCGAACAGACTAAGGGCAATAACCGAAAGCGTCAGGCGCATGGGGATTCTCATAAAAGAACGGAGTGTGCGCATCACGCTAGAAGATGAAGATGACATTTTTGTGGCAAGACATATCAGGATACAGTTTGCGCGCTTTTTTAACCTTTACCGACAGTGCGATACGCCGCGCAGTAATTGCTGTTGGCTTTCGCCAATTAAGACAACTGACAGTATGCTTAGCCTATCGGCCAGGCTGTGGTGAGAGAGGGAGAAGGATCTGATACCGGGAAAATTAGCCTCACCGCAACGGGCGATGCCACTTTTTCTGCTGCTGGTCAGCATCAGCGTGGTGCTGATCAGTGGTGGCGCCTTATGGCAATCCTGGCAGCATGAGCTGCAGGAGAACGAGCGTCTGGTAAAAAATCAGTCGCTGGCACTTTCACGTCAGGCGCAGGACACATTTCTGCAGGTGCAGATTACGCTACAGGAGATCGCCCGCAACGCCGATGATATTTTTTCCTCACCGGGTCATTACGCCGGTACTCAGGGGCTGCTGGCGCGGCAGAAGGCGCTGTTGCCACAGCTGAACGGCCTGTTTGTGTTTGACGCCAATGGCATCTCAGTAGCCAATTCAGCCCCCGGCCCGCTTCCTGCCTACAGCAACGGCGATCGCGACTATTTCAGCTGGCATCGCCGCCATGATAATCAGCAGATTCACATTGGTCATGTCATTCGTAGCCGTTCGAATAACGAGCCGGTGATTCCGGTATCACTGCGGCTGGATGACGCCGAAGGGCATTTTCGTGGCGTGGCGCTCGGCACCTTACGAGTCGATTATTTTCGCCAATATTATGATTACTTTGAAATTGGCAAGCATGATGTGCTGGGATTAACCCATCGCGACGCCACCATGTTGTACGTGCGGCCTTTTGCCGATCGGCTGACTAATCACAGTATGGCGCACACGCCTCTGTATCAAAAACTGCTTAAGGTGAGCCCGACCGGCAGCGGCACCTGGCGCTCGCCGATCGACGGTATTACCCGCATTTTTGGTTACGCCATGGTGCCGCACTATCCGCTGGTTGCGGCGGTAGGCATCGATCGCGATGCGCTGCGCAAAGCCTGGCTGCGCACCAATCTGGGCATTATCTGTCTGAACCTGTTAATGCTGATGCTGGTGATGCTGTTTGGCCTGCTGCTGCTGCGACAGCTGCGGCTGATGCTGGAAAATCAGGCCGAGCTGCTGCGCGCACGCGATGAGCTGACCCATGCCAACCATCGCCTGCAGGATCTCGCCCTGATTGACAGCCTGACCGGGCTGGCCAACCGACGACAGTTCGATATTTACCTTGAGCAGTGCATCGAACGTGCCGCGACAACCGGCGTGCCGATGTCATTGATCATGTGCGATATCGACTACTTTAAGCGCTATAACGATACGCACGGCCATGTCGCAGGTGATGCCTGCCTGCGCCGGGTTGCCGACCTCTTAAAATCGCTGGCGCAGCGCAATGGCGATGTGGTTGCCCGTTACGGCGGCGAAGAGTTCGCTTTTGTACTGCCCGCCACCGATGCGCCCGCCGCACTGGCGCTGGCGCAGCGCATCCTTAACACCGTGCGCGCCGCCGCGCTGCCACACGTCAGCACCACACTGCCGGAGAAGATCGTCACGCTGAGCATTGGCATTACCACCTTTAGCGCTGATAGCAGCGCTGACAGTCTGGTGCATGACGCAGACCATGCGCTTTATACCGCCAAGCGCAACGGGCGCAATCAAATCGTCGCCCATTCACCCGCCGTCATCGCTCAGCGATAAACCGTTACGCTTATTCCTTGATCAATCAGCATTTATTACGTCCGGTGAGTGCCTAAAATATTTTTGTAAAGATATGAGCGGCATCTCAGTTATCGCCTAGATTGTATGCTGCATGCGTTGTGCGTGAAAATCAGAGGAATTGCAGTGTCTGAAATAAATAACAACAATCCAGCTTCTCAACCGACGTCGGCGACGCAGTCTGTCGAGCCGCTGGTGAAAGTGATTGCGGTCGTTGCCACCTTAGGCGGACTGCTGTTTGGGTACGATACCGGCGTCATCGCTGGCGCGCTGCTGTTCATGAAGCATGATTTGCATCTCACGCCAGCCACCACCGGCATGGTTACCAGCTTTCTTATTCTCGGTTCAGCTTTTGGCGCCATCAGTGCCGGACGCATGGCCGATCGTCTGGGACGCCGTAAGATCATTTTGATCATGGCGGTGGTGTTTTTAACCGGCTCGCTTGGCTGCGCACTGGCGCCCAACGTTGAACTGATGATTACCTTTCGCTTTATTCTCGGTCTCGCGGTGGGCGGCGCAGCGGCAATTGTGCCGGTCTATATCGCTGAAATCGTTCCGGCCAACCGCCGCTGGCAGTTTGTTACGCTGCAGGAGATGATGATCGTTTCTGGTCAGCTGATCGCCTACGTCAGCAACGCGACGATCAATGAAATTTGGGGTGGCGAAGAGACCTGGCGCTGGATGCTGGGCGTGGCCTGTGTGCCCGCCGTGGTGCTGTGGGTTGGCATGCTGTTCTTACCCGATACGCCGCGCTGGTATGCGATGCATGGCCGTTTCAAAGAAGCACGCGACGTGCTGAAACGCACCCGCGACTCACGTTATGTCGAGCGTGAATTCAATAATATCCGCAGCGCGGTGAAACCAAAGCAGGAAAAGAGTGCACAGCGTAATCGCACCATTTCCGTGTGGATGAAACGGCTGGTGGCGTTGGGCATCGGCATTGCCATGATCCAGCAGCTCTCTGGCGTTAACACCATTATGTTCTATGCGCCAACCATGCTGCAGGCAGCCGGGATGGGTACCAATGCGTCGCTGATTGCCACTATCGCTAACGGCGTTATTTCCGTGCTGATGACCTTTGTCGGCATTATGCTGCTCAGCCGTTTTGGCCGTCGTCCGCTGCTGCTGGTCGGGCAAATTGGCTGTACCTGTACGCTGGTGGCGATTGGTCTGATAACGCTGCTGATGCCTGAGACGGTAAACGGCGACCCTAATATGATCCGCTGCTGGCTGGTGCTGGCGGGCATGCTGGTGTTCCTGAGCTTCCAGCAGGCGGCGCTGTCGCCGGTCACCTGGCTGCTGCTGTCGGAAATTTTCCCGCTGAGTATTCGTGGTCGTGCAACCGGGCTGTCGGTGTTTGCGATGCAAATTACCAACTTCACTATCGCCCTGCTGTTCCCAACCATGCTGGATCACTTTGGCCTGCCGGCCTGCTTCCTGACCTTTGCCGCTGTGGGCATCGCCGGGGGGATTTTTGTGATTCTCTGTGCGCCGGAAACCAAAGGCAAAAGCCTGGAGCAGTTGGAGAAGCATTTCCGCGAGGAACTGCAACCTTCAGCGCGCGTCTAGCGGTACACCTTTAGTTCGCCTGGTGAATAACCTGACGGCAGAGCTTCGGCTCTGCCGTTATCGTTTTCACCGCAGTTAAACGCCCTGCCACCCGCGTTTGCAATAATGATATTTTTTGTCCCGCTCGCGCCTGCTGGTATTGAGTCATCATGGCGCTTTTCTGGTTCGACAGCCCACCAGCTGCACACCTGAAGAAGAGATGTGAAGCAGAATGCTGAATGCCCAGGAATGTCTGCCCGACCGCAGCCCGGCATTCAGGCAGGCTTCTTCGCTGGCCCTGCGGTTATGGTTACACTTACTAACACTAATCAAATGCTTACCAAAATATTGCTCTCGCTGCATTTCCTGCGCTGGCCTATCCTTTATCCAGCTTATCTGTAACAACCCTGGCAAAAGATTAACTTTATCGTGAGCAAAAATATGGTGGTAAACAGCGTCGTCTATCGCGCCGGAAAACGGGGCGAAGAGATAAAAATCGAGGATATCAGCGAGGCGATCCATGAACCGGACAATTATGTCTGGCTGGGATTGTATGAGCCTGATGAGCCCTTTATGCAGAAAATTCAGCAGGAGTTTGGGCTGCACGATCTGGCGATTGAAGATGCGCTGACCGCCCACCAGCGGCCCAAAATTGAACAATATGGTGACTCGGTTTTTATTGTGCTGAAGACCGCGCAAAAAAACGATCGCGACGAGATTCATTTTGGCGAAACGCATATTTTTGCCGGTAAAAACTTTCTGATTACCGTGCGTCACGGCGCTTCAGAAACCTATGCGCCGGTGCGCAAACGCGCTGAAGAAAATCAGGCGATGATGGCAAAAGGACCGGCTTACGCCATGTACTGCATCATCGATTTTATCGTCGATCACTATCTTGAAGTCACCGCATCACTCAGCGATCGCATCAATGAAATGGAAACCACCATGTTCAGCAGTGAGTTCGATCGCAGTGCGGTGCAGAACGTCTATATGCTGCGTCGTCATTTGCTGGCGCTGCGCAATGCTGCGCAGCCGGTCGACGATATCTGCCAACAGCTGATTCGGCTGCATGAAGAGCTGGTGCCCAAACCGCTGCGTGCCTATCTGCGTGACGTCCAGGACCATGCGCGCCATGCGGTCACCGATGCGGAAGATATGCGTGAAATTCTCACCAGCGCCATGCAGGTGAATCTCGCGCTGGTCTCCGTCCAGCAAAACGAAGTGGTTAAAAAAATCTCCGGCTGGGGCGGTATTTTAGTGGTGCCCACCGTGGTCTTCAGCATGTACGGCATGAACTTTGATCATATGCCGGAGCTGCATCTGCTGTATGGCTATCCGGCGGTGGTCATCTTTACCCTGCTGGCCTGTTTCTGCCTTTACCGCGGCCTGAAACGCTCCGGCTGGCTGTAAAACTCATCCGCTGCCTCTCTCTTCAGCGATGTCATCCTTATCTGGATGACATCGTCATTGTATCGGCGCTGAACGCTGATGCGCACTGCTTGCCGTCCGGTGCTCTCTCTGCTTGCTGCGGATAATACCCGCCGTTTTTTCCGCAACACCCCTTTATCCCCGTTTTCCTGCCGATTCTTTCAACCTTTCGAGACAGGCCTCATTTTCGCGCTGCAACGAATGAATATGCTTATTTTCAGGTGACGCCGGTGCGCTTAACGTATTACCGTGAGCAGCAATGAAAGCGTGAATGCGTTTCGCCGCCCTTTACAATAAGCGCTAACAGGATTGTTTACCGTGTGCCTGCCTGCCGCGTCGTGCAGCCAGCACGCCTTTTGCCGCAGCCTCAGCGTTTGTTACGCAGGCGCGGACGGCCTGCCTTAAATGGAGTTAACCATGCTTTTTTCTGTTCGTTCTGTTCGGTCTCTGGTTATTGCTACGTTGCTGCTGCCTTTTTTCGCGTCAGCGCACAATTTTGTTGTCGGTGAGCGCGTCGCGCCCATGGGCATTGCCGATCGGGGTGAACTGCTGGAGCAGCAGGGCAAGCTGAGTTATCAACGCTGGAATAGCGCTCAACTGACGGGAAAAGTGCGCGTGGTGCTCTATCTGGCTGGCAGAATGTCAGCGAAAGATGAGAACAACGCGGTGATTGAGGCGATTTCTGCGGCGAAGCTGCCACGCGATCGCTATCAAACCACCACCATCATTAACACCGATGATGCCATTCCGGGCAGCGCCATTTTTGTGCGTAACAGCATCGAAAGCAGTAAGAAGACCTCGCCGTGGGCCCAGTTTGTGGTCGACAGCCTTGGTGCAGGTCAGCGCGCGTGGCAATTAAAGCCTGGCGGTTCAACCGTGTTTGTGTTGGATAAAACCGGCGCCGTTCGGTTTGCTCAGGAAGGTGCGTTGAGCCCACAGCAGGTGCAGGAAGTCACGGCGCTGCTGCATCAGCTGGTCTCATAGCTGGTTGCTTAAGCACCGCAACCTGTGCTACCACATGAACCCTGGACCTAAACCGTCCGCGTTGCACCGCGAGTAGAGCTAAATTTCAGCGCGTTTCATCGGGCAGCAAAGGCAAATTTTTGATAATAATCTAACCTTATCAAAGATGAAGTTTGGCTTGCCCGAGTACAACAATCCCTTGTTTCTTCTGCCAAACCTGGCGGTTAAGGCATTACGTCAGCCTGTCGACACGGGCGAGGTTTGGTACCAAATGCAGCTACTGGCTTCGGTGATAGTCAATTAATTACGCCTTAACGGCAAACCCGGGACAGCAACCATGACAGCCTATGCCGAAAAATTGTTAAGCCAGGAAAGCGAACTGCGGGCATTGCGCGAGGCGATACAGGTTCGTCTCGACGAACTGCTGCCCGCCGGCGGCGAACGCGATATGGTGCGCGCCGCGATGCGCGAAGGCGCACTGGCGCCGGGCAAGCGCATTCGCCCTTTGCTGTTGATTCTGGCGGCACGCGATTTAGGCTGCGAAACGCCTCATCAGGGCCTGCTCGATCTCGCCTGCGCCATTGAGATGATTCACGCCGCCTCACTGATACTCGACGATATTCCCTGCATGGATGATGCCCTGCTGCGTCGCGGTCGGCCCACCATTCACCGCCAGTTTGGCGAGAATGTCGCTATCCTCGCCGCCGTTGCGCTGCTCAGCCATGCGTTTGGCGTGGTGGCCGCGGCAGAAGGCTTATCGAGCCAGTGCCGTAATCAGGCGGTGGCTGAACTTTCCGGTGCCGTCGGCCTGCAGGGCCTGGTGCAGGGTCAGTTTCTGGATCTGAACGAAGGCAGCAATGCGCGCAGCCCGGAAGCGATCGCTACCGCTAACGATCTCAAAACCAGCGTGCTGTTTGGCGCGACCTTACAGATGGCCGCCATTGCGGCCGAGGCACCGCTGACGGTACGTCAGACGTTGCGCTGTTTCGCTGAGGATTTAGGCCAGGCGTTTCAGCTGCTCGACGACCTGGCCGATTGCCAAAGCGGAACGGGCAAAGATCTCAACAAAGACCACGGCAAATCAACGCTGGTCGCGATGCTGGGCGCCGAAGCGGTGCATCAACGTCTGCACGAACACCTGCGCAATGCCGATGAACATTTTGCCTATGCCTGCCGTGACGGCGTGGCAACGCGACAATTTATGCATGCCTGGTTTAATCAGCAACTGGCATCATTTCGTTGATTCTTCTCTCATCGACTGACCAAAAAAGCCTTTTGTTCGACAGGGTTTACCTAACGGAGAATGAATGAAGGACCCGGATCTGCTGCAACGCAAAAACGATCACCTCGATATCGTCCTTAACCCCAATCGCGCTGTGAAACAGACCACAACCGGGTTTGAACGCTGGCGTTTCGAGCATTGTGCCCTGCCGGAGCTGAATCTGGATGCCATCGATCTCAGTACGTCGCTGTGCGGACGCGCGATGCAGGCACCGATATTGATTAGCTCAATGACCGGCGGCGCAAACCGGGCGCGTGACATTAACCGTCATCTGGCTGAGGCGGCGCAAATGCTCGGCCTGGCGATGGGCGTCGGCTCGCAGCGTGTAGCCATTGAAGGCGATATGAACTGGGGGCTGGACAGCGAGCTGCGAACAATAGCGCCCGATATTCCGCTGCTGGCCAACCTCGGCGCAGCTCAGCTGCTCGGCCCGCATGGCATAAGCTATGCGCGGCAAGCCGTTGCCATGATCGATGCAGATGCGCTGATTGTGCACCTGAATCCTCTGCAGGAAGCGTTGCAAAACGGTGGCGATCGCGACTGGCGCGGCGTGCTGACGGCGATTGAGCAGGCAGTTATGACGTTGCCGGTGCCGGTGATTATCAAAGAAGTCGGTGCCGGATTATCCGTAGCGGTGGCCGAAAGGCTGGCGGGAGTGGGCGTCACCATGCTTGACGTCGCGGGCGCGGGTGGCACCAGCTGGGCGGCCGTTGAGGGTGAACGAGCCGACAGCGCGCGCCGTCGCGCCGTGGCTATGGCTTTTACCGGCTGGGGCATTCCTACCGCCGACGCCCTGTGCGCCATTCGTGCCCGTCTGCCTGAGATGCCACTGATCGCTTCCGGCGGCATCGCCAACGGCATTGATGCGGCAAAAGCGATCCGGCTGGGCGCCAATCTGGTGGGTCAGGCTGCAGCGGTGCTCGGCAGCGCTACCACCTCCACCGACGCGGTAACCGAGCATTTTCAAGTGGTTATCGATCAGCTGCGCGTGGCCTGCTTCTGTACCGGCAGCGAGAACCTTGCCGCGCTTAAACAGGCGTCGCTGGTGCCGGTCGGATGAGCCATTACGCTGTTATCGCACCACCGCTTTACAGCCATTATCAGGCGATGCAGGCACTGGCGCAGTCGCTGATTGCCCGCGGTCATCGCATTACCTTTGTTCATCAACAGGATGCGCGCGGCCTGCTCAGCGATGCGGCCATCGGCTTTATGCCGGTTGGTCACCTTAGCCATCCGCCTGGCAGCCTGGATAAAACCCTGCGCCTTGCGGCCAACCCTTCTGGCCTGTCAATTTTCCGCCTGATCAGCGACATGTCTCGCACCACCGATATGCTGTGTCGCGATTTGCCTGCTGCTTTGCGCACGCTGGCGGTAGACGGGCTGATTGTGGATCAGATGGAAGCCGCGGGGGGTCTGGTCGCTGAGGCGCTGGGCCTGCCTTTCGTTTCGGTGGCCTGTGCGCTGCCGGTCAATCGCGAGCCGGGCATGCCACTGCCGGTGATGCCTTTTGCCTGGGGCACTAATCCACGGGCGCTGAAGCTGTTTGAATCAAGCAGCCGCGTATATGACTGGATGATGCGCCGTCACGGCAAGGTTATCGCGCAGCATGCGCAGGCCTTCAACTTACCGCCGCGCCATGCGCTGCATGAGTGTCTGTCACCGCTGGCACAGATCAGCCAGACGCCGCCTGAACTCGATTTTCCCCGGCAGGCTTTACCGGATCATTTTCATGCTGTTGGCCCGCTGCGCGCAGAAAAAAGCGGCCAGCCTCTGGCGTTGCCGTGGCCGATCGACAACCAGCGCCCCTTTGTTTTTGCCTCGCTGGGCACCTTGCAGGGTCATCGTTTTCGCCTCTTCTCTACCATCGCGCGCGCCTGCCGTTCGCTGGACGTGCAGCTACTGATTGCCCATTGTGGCGGCCTTGATGCGGCGCAAAGTGAACAACTAAAAAACAGCGGTGCCACCTTCGTGACCGATTTTGCCGATCAGCGCAGCGTATTGCAGCAGGCGCAGGCGGTAATCACGCACGGCGGATTGAATACCGTGGTCGATGCCATTGCCAGCGCTACGCCAATTTTGGCCATTCCCATCGCATTCGATCAGCCGGGCGTTGCCGCGCGCGTTGCCTGGCACGGATTGGGCCGTCGCGTCTCGCGCTTTGCCAGCGCCGATAAGCTGGCGGGCCACCTGCAAAGCCTGCTCAGCGATGCCGTATTTGCACAGCGGCTGTCTGCCCTGCAACCGGCGTTGCAGCAGGCTGGCGGCGCACAGCGAGCAGCGATGATTGTTGAACAGGCATTGGGCCAGCATCCACAACGGGCAGCATCATGAATAAGATATGGGATGTGATTCTGGTTGGCGGCGGCCTGGCCAACGGCCTGATTGCCTGGCGGCTTAAACAGTGCCAGCCGCAGCTCGACGTGCTGTTGCTGGAAGCGGGCTCAGCACCGGGCGGCAACCATACCTGGAGCTTTCATCATCAGGATCTCAGCGAGGCTCAGCATGCCTGGCTTGCGCCTTTTGTTGCACACCGCTGGGATGGCTATGAGGTGCGCTTTCCGGCGCTGAATCGTACGCTGCCCGGCGGCTATCTGAGTATTACCTCCGAGCGCTTTGCCGAGGTCATCAGCACGGCGCTGGGCGATCGGTTGCGTACCCACAGCGAGGCGATTGCCGTCGCACCCGATTGTGTTCAGCTGCGCAGTGGCGAAACGTTACATGCTCGTGCGGTGATTGATGGCCGTGGCTATCAGCCCGGACCGCACCTCGCCGTTGGCTCGCAGGCCTTTGTCGGCCAGGAATGGCAGCTGGCGCAGCCGCACGGTCTGGTGCGTCCAATATTGATGGATGCCACGGTAGATCAGCAGGAGGGTTATCGCTTCGTCTATACCCTGCCGCTGTCGCCAGACAGCCTGCTGATTGAAGATACACACTATATTGATCGCTCCACGCTGGATGCAGCTCGCTCACGACAGAACATCGCCGATTATGCGCTGAGCCAGGGTTGGCAGCTGCGCACCCTGCAGCGTGAAGAACAGGGCAGCCTGCCGATCACCCTGGCGGGTCAGCATGACGCCTTCTGGCAGCAGGCGCAGGGCCAGCCACGCAGCGGTTTGCGTGCCGGACTGTTCCACGCTACCACCGGCTATTCTCTGCCGCTGGCCGCCACGCTGGCCGATACCATTGCCGCACAGTCCGCGGTCGATCACGCCGCGCTGTTTACGCTTATCCGCGGCGTTGCTGGCGATCAATGGCGCCGTCAACGCTTCTTCCGCATGCTTAACCGCATGCTGTTTCTGGCCGGACGGCCCGAGCAGCGTTGGCAGGTGATGCAACGATTTTATGGACTCAACGATCGGCTGATTGCCCGTTTTTACGCGGGTCAGCTAACGTTAACCGATATGGCACGGATTTTGACCGGTAAGCCACCGGTTCCGGTGCGCGAAGCGTTACGCGCCGTGCTTAAGCAAACTCCCCGGCTGCGAGCCTTTTAATGAAAAAAAATATTGTAATTGGTGCCGGTTTCGGTGGCCTCGCCCTGGCTATTCGCCTGCAGGCCGCCGGTATTCCCACGCTGCTGCTCGAGCAGCGCGATAAGCCCGGCGGACGTGCTTACGTCTATGAAGATCAGGGCTTTATTTTTGATGCTGGCCCGACGGTGATTACCGATCCCAGCGCCATCGAGGAGCTGTTTACCCTGGCAGGCAAAAATCTCGCCGACTACGTTGAGCTGATGCCGGTAAAACCTTTTTATCGCCTGTGCTGGGAAGATGGCAAGGTGCTGAATTATGACAACGACCAGCCGCGCCTTGAGGAACAGATTCATCAGTTTAATCCGCGCGACGTCGAAGGCTATCAGCAGTTTCTCGCCTATTCTCAGGCGGTGTTCCGCGAAGGCTACCTGAAGCTTGGCACGGTGCCGTTCCTCTCTTTCCGCGACATGATGCGCGCCGGGCCACAGCTGGCACGCTTGCAGGCGTGGCGCAGCGTCTACAGCATGGTATCTAAATTTATCGAAGATGAGCACCTGCGCCAGGCATTTTCGTTTCATTCGTTGCTGGTGGGCGGCAACCCTTTTGCGACCTCCTCAATCTATACGCTGATCCATGCGCTGGAGCGTGAATGGGGCGTCTGGTTCCCACGCGGCGGCACCGGTGCGCTGGTGCAGGGCATGGTGAAACTGTTTGAGGATCTGGGCGGCGAGCTGATCCTCAATGCGAAGGTAGAGCGGCTGGAAACCGAAGGTGAAAAGATCAGCGCGGTCACGCTGGCGGACGGGCGCCATTTCCCCGCTTCGGCGGTGGCGTCCAATGCGGACGTGGTGCACACCTATGAAAAGTTACTCGGCCATCATCCGGTGGGCGTCAGCCGTGCCACCAGCCTGAAGAAGAAACGCATGAGCAACTCGTTGTTTGTGCTCTATTTTGGCCTGAATCACCACCATTCGCAGCTGGCACACCATACGGTGTGCTTTGGTGCACGCTATCAGGCGCTGATTCATGAAATCTTCAACAGCGACGCGTTAGCCGACGATTTCTCGCTTTATCTGCATGCGCCCTGCGTTACCGACCCGTCGCTGGCACCTGAAGGCTGCGCCAGCTATTACGTGCTGGCACCGGTGCCGCATCTGGGCACCGCCGATCTCGACTGGGACGTTGAAGGCCCACGCCTGCGCGATCGCATTTTTGAATACCTTGAAGAGCGCTATATGCCCGGCCTGCGCGATCAGCTGGTGACGCATCGCATGTTTACGCCGTTTGATTTCCGCGATGAGCTGGGTGCGCATCTGGGTTCCGCATTCTCTGTGGAGCCGATCCTGACACAGAGCGCCTGGTTCCGCCCGCATAACCGTGACAGCCGCATTCCCAACCTCTATCTGGTGGGTGCTGGCACCCATCCCGGCGCCGGTATTCCTGGCGTGATCGGCTCGGCGAAAGCCACCGCAGGCCTGATGGTAGAGGATCAAAAATGAATCAGCCGCTGCTGAATCACGCGACACAAACCATGGCGGCGGGCTCAAAAAGTTTTGCCACCGCTTCGAAGCTGTTTGATGCCAGCACGCGGCGCGGCGCTCTGATGCTTTACGCCTGGTGCCGTCACTGTGATGACGTCATTGACGGTCAGGAATTAGGGTTTGCCGCGCCGGTGGTGAGCATCAGCGACGCTGAACAGCGGCTGGCCAAACTGCAAAGCCAGACGCGTCAGGCTTACGCGGGCGCGCCGATGGATGAACCGGCATTCGCCGCGTTTCAGGAGGTGGTGCTGGCGCATGACATTCCGCAGCAGCAGGCGTTTGATCATCTTGAAGGCTATGCCATGGACGTGCGCGATGAGGCCTATCTCACTTTCGACGACACGCTGCGCTATTGCTATCACGTCGCAGGCGTAGTTGGTCTCATGATGGCCCGGGTGATGGGCGTACGCGATGAAGCGGTGTTGGATCGGGCATGTGATTTGGGCCTGGCGTTTCAGTTGACCAATATTGCCCGCGACATCGTTGAGGATGCCCAGGCTGGCCGCTGTTATTTACCGGCTGACTGGCTGGCCGAAGAGGGATTAACGCCCGCCACCCTGGCAGACGAGGCGAACCGTCCGGCACTGGCGCGGCTGGCAACGCGATTGATTAACGCCGCAGAGCCCTATTACGATTCGGCGCGTGCCGGATTACCGGGCCTGCCGCTGCGCTGCGCCTGGGCCATCGCCACCGCGCGCGGGGTTTATCGTGAAATTGGTATCAAAGTGCAGCGCGCAGGCAGCGATGCCTGGCAACGGCGGCAGGGCACCAGCAAAATGGAGAAGCTGGGCCTGCTGATCAGCGGTGCGGGGATGGCGGTTGCTTCTCGCGTGCGTTCACCGACGCCGCGTCCTGCGGGTCTCTGGCAGCGCCCGCGCTAGCACCGGCTCGTGCACGCCGACGCCCATGGCGCTGGCGCAGCGTCGCCTGCAGTTTCTCAACCGGCGGCGCATAGAGAAAACCAAACGACACGCAATCTTCCTTGCCACGCACCGCATGATGTAAGCGGTGCGCCATATACAGACGCTTAAGGTAGCCACGGCGCGGCACGTAGCGAAACGGCCAGCGCTGATGCACCAGTCCGTCGTGGACGATAAAATAGAGCAGGCCGTACAGCGTCATGCCAGCACCAATCCACTGCAGCGGCCAGTAGCCTGCCGTTCCGGCGGCGATCAGCGCAATGGCCAGCCCGGCAAACAGCACCGCATACATATCGTTGAGTTCAAACCAGCCGGTGCGCGGTTCATGGTGCGAGTGGTGCCAGTTCCAGCCCCAGCCGTGCATGATGTACCTGTGTGAAAAGGCGGCTATCAGTTCCATAGCAGCAACGGTTGAAAGGACGATCAAGGTGTTCCACAGCACAAGCATAGTTAATCCCGGATGCTAATAGGGTAAGGTCAGACCGAGCCAATGAGAAACGTTAACATCGCCAGACTGCCGGGCAAAGTATAAACGCTATTTATTGCGCTGTATAAAGATGGCGAATAATTCGGCACGGATTGCGGCACGCTTTCCACGCCCCAAAAGAAAAACCCGCACGAGGCGGGTTTGATCGGGGTTGAATGAACTCAGCTGCGACGCGCGTGGGCGAAGCGCAGGATCAACATACCGAAAATTGCCGCGGCGATTGATCCCGCCAGCACGCCAATTTTCACCTCATCCACCAGCAGTGGCGCATGCGCAAATGCCAGGTTGCCGATAAACAGGCTCATGGTAAACCCAATACCGCACAGCACGGCCACGCCGTAGAGCTGCAGCCAGCTGCTGTTGTCCGGCTTTTTCGCCAGGCCGGTGACAATAGCCAGTAATGACAGACCAAACACACCGATCTGCTTGCCAAAAAACAGTCCCAGCGCCACGCCAACAGGCACCGGTGCGGTTAAATCATCCAGCGTCATGCCGCCCAGCGCCACGCCCGCGTTGGCAAAACCAAACAGCGGCAGCACGATAAAGGTGACCCACGGCCCCAGCGCATGCTCCAGTTTTTCCAGCGGCGAGGTTTCATCTTCACCACCTTTTAACGGGATAAACAGCGCCAGCAGAATGCCCGCGATGGTAGCGTGCACGCCCGACTGCAACATAAAGAACCACAGCACCACGCCAACTACCAGATAAGGCAGCAGGCGCTTCACGCCCATGCGGTTCATGATCGCCAGCAGCACAACCATCGCAGCGGCACCGGCCAGCATGGTCAGAGCGATATCACTGGTATAAAACAGCGCGATAATAATCACCGCACCCATGTCATCCAGGATGGCCAGCGCGGAGAGAAAGATTTTCAGCGACAGCGGAACGCGATCGCCCAGCAGCGCCAGCACGCCCAGCGCAAAAGCAATATCGGTGGCGGTGGGAATCGCCCAGCCTGAGAGCGTTTCCGGATTGCCGCTGTTAAACGCATAAAAGAACAGCGCCGGTACCGCCATGCCGCCTGCCGCCGCAAAGCCGGGCAGCGCACGCTGGCTCCAGCTCGCCAGCTGGCCCATAAGCAGTTCACGTTTGATATCCAGCCCGACCAGCAGGAAGAATATCGCCATCAGCGCGTCGTTGATCCAGTGCTCAACGGAAAGCCCTGCGGTTTTCCACGCCAGCAACGCCTTATAACTTTCGCCCCAGGCAGAGTTGGCAATGATAATCGCCGCGGCGGAGGCGAGGATCAGCACAATACCGCCGGCCATGGGTGAGGAAAAGAAAGCCGCAAACGCGCGGGTAATCACAATCGGTGCTTTTTTAATGCTGTTTCCAGCCATATCGCCTCCCTGAGGGCTGTTCGGTTCACATCCGTGATGGACGTAAGTGCTTTACGACGCCTGCCACAGCTGCAACTTTAACTGTCAACAGGCGGGCATACCAGTATTGGGACAGAGGGCGTCACAACGCAGGGCGACGCAGCAACAGAAAAGCTTAATTTTGATGCTTATGACGACGACAGCGCTCCGAGCAGTAGCGCACCTCGTCCCAGCATCGTTCCCATTTCTTACGCCAGGTGAACGGCAGCCCACACACAACGCAGGTTTTCACCGGAAGCTCGCTCTTTTTCACCCGTTTCTCCGTCATGGATCGTTTTAACGGCGCCGCGATAAGCCAGCCGTTATGCCACCTTTAGCCTGGCACAACCTCTCAGCGCCTGCGCACAGGCCCAGGCCGAGCTCCATGCCCACTGGAAGTTATAGCCGCCGAGCCAGCCGGTGACATCCACCACTTCGCCAATAAAATAGAGCCCCGGCACCTGCCGCGCCTCCATGGTTTTAGAAGAGAGCTGCGTGGTGTCGATGCCGCCGAGCGTCACTTCAGCGGTACGATAGCCTTCCGTGCCGTTAGGCTGTACGCGCCAGTTATGGAGAGTATGTACTAACTCACTCTGCTGTTTAGCATTCAGCTGCTTTAGTGTTACATCGGGCACGATCGCCAGGGTTTGCAGCACTTCCACCAGCCGTTTCGGCAACACCTTCGCCAGGCTGTTTTTCAGGCTGAGATTGGGATGCGCCTCGCGCTGGACGGTGAGAAACGCGCCCAGTTCGGTGGTCGGTGATAAGTTGATGGCCAGCTGCTCGCCGGGCAGCCAGTAACTGGAAATCTGCAGAATCGCTGGACCGGAAAGGCCGCGATGGGTAAACAGCAGCGCTTCTTTAAACAACGTGCCATCTTCTGCCTCCACGGTGGCAGGCAGCGCCACGCCAGAGAGATTTTGTAGCTGATCGAGCAGCGGCTTATGCAGCGTAAATGGCACCAGCCCGGCGCGCGTTGGGAACACAGAGAGGCCAAACTGCTCGGCAATTTTATAGCCCAGCGGCGACGCGCCAAGGCCCGGCATTGATAAGCCACCGCTCGCCACCACAAGTTTGCGAGCGCTAACTTCTGTACCATTAAGGCTCAGCCTGTAGCCCTGATCATCGCGCGTAATGGCACCCACCTCGGTGCGCAGGCGCAGCGTTACCCGGCCCTGCTCACACTCCTTAACCAGCAGATCCACCATCTGCTGTGCAGAATCGTCGCAAAACAGCTGACCCAGGGTTTTCTCGTGGTAGGCGATGCCGTGTTTTGCGACCAGCTCGATAAAATCCCATTGGGTATAGCGTGCCAGCGCCGATTTACAGAAATGCGGATTGTGCGAGAGATAGGCCGCGGGCTCGATATACATGTTGGTAAAATTGCAGCGGCCACCGCCGGACATCAGAATTTTACGCCCTGGTTTTTTCCCGTTATCCACCAGCAGCACGTTCAGGCCCCGCTGCCCCGCCTGGGCGGCGCAAAACAACCCAGCGGCGCCTGCGCCAATGATAATAACGTCAAACTGTTCCACGATGGCTCCCGGCCCGTTTTTTACGAAAGGCGCTGATTGTAGAGAGATGGCACATGATGTGCCAGCGTCATCAGAATTGCATAAATGTGTCATAATGTAACAGGCTAATAGTATTCACTTTTTTAATGAACAGCTGGCCTTTGTTGCACGGCGATGTCAAAAAAAGTCTATATTTTCCTTTCCCATCACGCGCTTTGTCGCTGATAATGCGCCGCGTTCATGTCCTCCAAAATGGCGTAACATTTATGCTACATCTGTTTGCTGGTCTCGATTACACTACCGGCCTGTTACTGGTTCTTGCTCTGCTGTTTGTATTGTTTTATGAGGCAATCAACGGCTTCCATGATACCGCTAACGCGGTGGCGACTGTGATCTATACGCGAGCAATGCGTGCACAGCTGGCCGTCGTCATGGCGGGTGTCTTCAATTTCTTTGGCGTACTGTTGGGTGGCTTGAGCGTGGCGTATGCCATTGTGCATATGTTGCCCACCGATTTGCTATTGAATGTCGGTTCGGCGCATGGCCTGGCGATGGTGTTCTCCATGCTGTTGGCCGCTATCATCTGGAACCTCGGTACCTGGTATCTCGGTTTGCCTGCATCAAGTTCGCATACGTTAATCGGCGCCATTATCGGCATCGGCCTGACGAATGCGTTGATGACCGGCACCTCCGTGGTAGATGCGCTGAATATCCCTAAAGTTATCAATATCTTTGCTTCGCTGATTCTCTCGCCGATTGTTGGCCTGATCATCGCTGGCGGCCTGATTTTCCTGCTGCGCCGCTACTGGAGCAATACCAAAAAACGTTCGCGTATCCATATGACGCCAGCTGAACGTGAAAAGATCGATGGTAAGAAAAAGCCGCCGTTCTGGACCCGTATCGCGCTGATCGTTTCGGCCATTGGCGTCAGCTATTCGCACGGCGCTAACGATGGTCAGAAAGGTATTGGCCTGATTATGCTGGTGTTGATTGGCGTTGCGCCTGCGGGCTTCGTGGTTAACATGAACGCTTCTGGCTACGACATTACGCGTACCCGCGATGCGGTTAACCACCTGCAGCAATATTATCAGCAGCACGATAAGGCACTGACGCACATCATTGAGATGGCGCCGCCTGCGGTGCCGACGCCGGAAGAAATTCCGTCGGGTCCACAGGAGTTTCATTGTGACAGCGCCCGCGCGCTGGTTGCGGTGCAACGTGCGCAAGGCCTGCTGACCAATCTGCAAAGCTACGATCAGCTGACGGTTGATCAGCGCAGCCAGATGCGTCGTTTGCTGCTGTGCATCTCTGATACGGCGGACAAAGCCGCTAAGCTGCCGGAAACCAGCCCTGACGATCGCCGCTTCCTCAATAAGCTGAAAAGCGATTTGTTGAGCAGCATCGAATATGCGCCGATCTGGATTATCGTGGCGGTTGCGCTGGCATTAGGCACCGGCACCATGATTGGCTGGCGTCGTGTGGCGACCACCATCGGTGAAAAAATCGGTAAGAAAGGCATGACCTATGCACAGGGCATGTCGGCTCAGGTAACTGCCGCGCTGTCGATTGGCGTTGCCAGTTATACCGGTATGCCAGTTTCAACCACGCACATTCTCTCCTCTTCGGTGGCGGGAACCATGCTGGTTGATGGCGGTGGCTTGCAGAGCCGTACTATTAAGAATATCGCGATGGCATGGATCTTCACCCTGCCGGTTTGTATCGTGCTGTCCGGTTCACTTTACTGGATTGCACTCAAACTGATTTAATCGCGCCGGGCGTTTCCCTCACTTATCGGGTGAGGGAAACCCTGTTTCTCCCCGCTTCGCCCTGCCTCTTTCCCAGCATCCGCTTAATGCCAAATCGCCAGACCAATCAGGCTGACAAATACCAGGCCGCATAGCGCGCTGGTTAGCAAGAACTGCCGCCGTACCCGCTCACAGCGACGAATAAACTCTTCATCATGATGATCGCGGTAACGCTGCGCCCAGATATAGCGCACCAGCCGTACCTGCTTACTCGGCTGCCCATGAGAGGTGAAAAATCCGCCGCCATCAACATATTGATACAGCAAAGGATCGCACCCGCGCAGCACGAATAAGAGCGCGCGCAGAGAGGAGAAATAACGTGCCATGTTAATTAAGCAAATTACACATAAAGCCCAGAAAAGCGCGATGGTGCTGATCATCTGTTTCCTCCCAACTCGACTCGCGGGAACGCAAAAGGCGACTGACGCCTTTCCTGTCAGAACAATAAAGTGAATGCTGAGAAAGCAGCTATCCGAGCCGGTAAATCGATCCTGTTACTAGTTTAGGAGATTAAAAGAAAAACTTTCCAGCAATGATTCTGACTGGCCGCAAAAAGTTAGCGAATAGCGGACGATCGATATCGCATTCAGCGCTGCTTCGCTCAGCATCCGTTAACATTTGGCGCTATACTGGAGGTCATAATTAAGGCGCAGGTGAAGGGCGCCGCTGCGCACCAGGCCGATCCCGGCGGCTCAACCTGCTGGTTCGTCATGGAAAACAGATGATGGTGATGGAGCAAACTTACCTGCTAACCTAATCGCGCCTCTAACGGAAGGAGTTGTATCATGGCTTATAAACATATCCTGATTGCGGTCGATCTTTCCCCGGAAAGTAAGCTGCTGGTCGATAAAGCGGTCTCACTGGCACGCCCTTACGATGCCAAAGTGTCACTGATTCATGTGGATGTGAACTATTCCGACCTCTATACCGGGCTGATTGACGTCAACCTCGGTGACATGCAAAAGCGCATCTCTGAAGAGACGCACAATGCGCTAACCGAACTGTCGCAGAGCGCCGGATATCCACTCAGCGAAACGCTGAGCGGCAGCGGCGATCTCGGCCAGGTGCTGGTTGAAGCGATCAAAAAGTACGATATCGATTTGGTGGTCTGCGGCCATCATCAGGATTTCTGGAGCAAGCTGATGTCCTCAGCACGCCAGCTGATCAACACCGTCCATATCGACATGCTGATTGTGCCGCTGAGCGATGAAGACGACGACAACGAGTAAGGCTCGCCGTTTCCGCCAGCAAAAAGGCGCTCAGTGAGCGCCTTTTTTTATGGGTTTTCCACCAGTGGCGGATAGATATCAAAACGGTGGCTTTTGGTCTCCACCGCTGACTGCGTGGCGATGCCCGCCAGCGGCGGCGCATAGTCAGGCCGCTTCACCACGATGCGTTTTTTCGCCAGCCGACGTGCGGGTTCCAGCAGACCATCGGCGTCATCATCAGCGCCAACCAGCGTCTGAAAAACACGCATCTCTTTCTTCACCATCGCGCTTTTCTGCCGGTGTGGATACATCGGATCGAGATAGACTACGTCTGGTTTAGGCTGCAACGTTGCCAGCGCCGCCAGGCTTGAAGCGTGCAGCAGCGTCAGCCGATCGCGCAGCCAGCCACCAATCTCAGCATCGCGATACCCGCGCGACAGCCCGTCGTCCAGCAAAGCGGCCACCACCGGATGCCGCTCCAGCATGCGCACCCGGCAACCCAGCGCCGCCAGCACAAAGGCGTCGCGGCCCAGGCCCGCAGTGGCGTCAACTACGTCGGGCAAATAGTTACCTTTGATGCCGACCGCTTTTGCGACCGCTTCGCCACGTCCGCCGCCAAAGCGCCGCCGGTGCGCCATCGCGCCAGAAACAAAGTCGACATAGATGCCGCCAAGCTTTGGCTCATCGCGTTTGCGCAGTTCCAGCCGCTCAGGCGTCATCACCAGCGCCATCATGGCGTTCTCATCGTGCTCCAGCTGCCAGCGGCTCGCTAAAACAGATAAGGCGCCGTCTCCGGCGCCCGATTCATCTATCAAACAGATTTTCACCCGAAGCGTTATCCTTCGATACCGTAATGATCCAGCATCGCATCGAGCTGCGGCTCGCGACCACGGAAGCGTTTGAACAGCTCCATTGGCTCTTCGGAACCGCCGCGCGTCAGGATGTTATCGAGGAACGACTGACCGGTTTCGCGGTTGAAAATGCCCTCTTCGCGGAAGCGGGAGTAAGCATCTGCCGCCAGCACGTCGGCCCAGAGATAACTGTAGTAACCCGCCGCGTAACCACCGGCAAAGATGTGGCTGAACGCGTGTGGGAAACGGCCCCATTCCGGGCTCGGTACCACGGCCACCAGCTTCTTGATCGCTTTCAGCATCTCCAGAATCTGCGCGCCTTTTGCCGGATCGAACTCGGCATGCAGGCGGAAATCAAACAGGCCGAACTCCAGCTGACGCAGGATAAACAGCGCCGCCTGGTAGTTTTTCGCCGCCAGCATTTTGTCGAGCAGCGCCTGTGGTAATGGCTCGCCGGTTTCGTAATGACCAGAGATAAAGGCCAGCGCTTCTGGCTCCCAGCACCAGTTCTCCATGAACTGGCTTGGCAGCTCAACCGCATCCCACGGCACACCGCTGATGCCAGAGACGCCCGGCGTGTCGATGCCGGTCAGCATATGATGTAGGCCATGACCAAACTCATGGAACAGCGTGGTGACTTCATCGTGGGTGAACAGCGCCGGTTTGCCGTTCAGCGGACGATTGAAGTTACAGGTTAAGTAGGCGACCGGCTTTTGCAGCGAGCCGTCAGCCAGGCGCATCATGCCAACGCAGTCATCCATCCACGCGCCACCGCGTTTGTTTTCACGGGCATAGAGATCGAGATAGAAGCTGCCGCGCAGCTCGCCGCTCTCATCAAACAGGTCGAAGAAACGCACGTCAGGATGATAAACATCGACATCTTTGCGCTCTTTCGCGGTGATGCCATAAATGCGTTTCACCACTTCAAACAGGCCGTTTACCGCGCGCGCTTCCGGGAAGTAAGGTCGCAGCTGCTCATCACTGATGGTGTAGAGATGCTGTTTCTGCTTTTCGCCGTAATAGGTCAGATCCCACGGCTGCAGCTCACTGATGCCGTGCTCTTTTTGCGCAAAGGCCTGCAGCTGAGCCAGCTCTTTCTCCGCCTGTGGACGGGCGCGTTTTGCCAGGTCGGTCAGAAAATCGGTTACCTGCGCCGGATTTTCCGCCATTTTGGTCGCCAGCGATTTGTCGGCATAAGAGTCAAAGCCCAGCAGCTGTGCCAGCTCATGACGCAGCGCCAGCTCTTCCGCCATCACTTCACTGTTATCCCACTTACCGGCATTGGGTCCTTGATCCGAGGCGCGCGTCGCATAAGCGCGGTACATCTCTTCACGCAACGCCTGGTTGTCACAATAGGTCATTACTGGCAGATAGCTGGGAATATCCAGCGTCAGCAGCCAGCCCTGTTGCTCTTTCGCTTCGGCCTGCGCCTTCGCCGCATCCAGCGCGCTTTCCGGCATGCCGGAGAGTTCACTGACGTCGGTAATCAGCTTGCTCCAGCCCATGGTCGCATCCAGCACGTTGTTGCTGTAGGTCGAACCCAGTTCAGAGAGGCGCGCGGCGATTTCGCCATAACGTTTCTGCTTCTCTTTCGACAGGCCGATGCCTGACAGTTCAAAATCGCGCAGGGCATTATCCACCGCTTTTTTCTGCGCCAGGCTCAGCGCCGCGTAATGCTCGCCCTCTTTCAGATTGCGATACGCCTGGTACAGCCCTTCGTGCTGACCCACCCAGGTACCATATTCTGACAGCAGCGGCAGCGTTTGTTCGTAGACTTCGCGCAGTTCCGGGCTGTTTTTTACCGAGTTAAGGTGACTTACCGGCGAGAAAATACGTCCCAGGCGATCGTCGACTTCAGCCAGCGGCTGAACCAGATTATCCCAGGTATAAGGAGCGCCCTGCGCCACCACTTTTTCAACCATCTGGCGACACTCATCCAGCGCAGCGGTGACCGCAGGCACAACGTGTTCAGGCTTGATGGCAGAAAAAGGGGGAAGCGTAAATGATTGGAGTAACGGATTGGTCATAGCGCAGTCCTTGTTAAGAGTGAATGAGCACGTGCAACACGCGCAATCTCTTTAACATGCGGCTAACCAGGGTGAAAATCAATGGCTGACGGGCGAACAACCCTGCTCACTGGTTACTTAATCGACAGGATATAATGAATGATGTCATAAGGCGTGATCCAGGCCGGTAGCGGTTCGCGGTCAGCAATATCTTTTGCCAGCGCCCAGCCTTCAACGCCTCCGCCTTTGCCCGTCAGCGACATCGCTTCATACATTAACGCCGGTAGCTGTGAATTGAAGATGACGTTATCGTCGCTAAAATCGTTAATAATCTTATCATCTCGGGTTTTAACGATTACCTGAACCGCCACCTTCTGTTCAGGCTGTAACCGATGACTCACTGAATAACGTGTAAACCAGCGAATGCCATGAGTATTACTCACCGGCTGCTGACCCGCGGTTTGTTTATCCAGCTGCTGATAAGCCGCTGCTATTTTCTCAGGAAGCGTCTGACTTACGCGTTTTTCCAGCGCCTGAAAGCGCGTTAGCGTTTCATGGCTGCTCAGCACCGATGTCTGCCGCAGGCCTGACAACATACCCTGACCCAGCTGGTCCATATCCAGAACAATGCCAGCATCACCAATCAACTTGAGTTGCCCTTGTGCATTAGCCGCAATCGACTGGCCAAGACTGTAGCTGTCACGCTGAACGTCAGTCTGGGGATCGGCAATACTGCTTTTGGTCGGCGACGTATTGCGCGTGAGATTGGCAATGATCGTCTGTTGGCGCTTGATCAGCTGCTGTTGCTCGGTAATCTGCTTTTTTAACGCTGCGGTTTCACGGGCAGTGGCGTTATTTTTAGCGCTGGCTGGCGTATTACCGGAGGGTTTCTGCGAAGAGAGCTGTTGCGACGTCTGGCCAAACGCATTCAATAACGCCTCATCATCCGCATGTGCCTGCGTAAAAACCAGCAGCATTAGGCTGATAAAAAGCGATCCGCGCACGAAAGCAGATAACGACATTATTTTTCGTCCTGGCGTTAGCGAATAAAAGGATGGCGAAATAAGCCTGTCCTGAGAAACAGGCTTATTTCCGCGCCGTCATTAACCCTGGCGGATAATAAGCTGGGTCAGGCGGGTTTTAATACGGAAACAGAGTTCACGAATCTGGAACTGGTAGCGTGGCATAGCCAGATCGTTGATATCGCTACTAATTCCGCCTTTGATTTGCAGATATTTATTGGTCTGCGCGCCCACTTTCTGGAATTCAGCCAGATAGGCGTCGTAAGACGCTTTGCTGTATGACTGCATGGCATCCAGCTCTTTGCGGCATTCCTGAATACGCGCCGTGTTGCCATCAGCCGCCGGTTCAGCAGGCTGCGCCGGTGCGAAGGTATCTGCAGACTGAGCCGGCACAAATGCCCCGCCGTCAGCAGGCGCCATCGCATTCTGCTGGGTCTGTTCTATCTGTGGCGGTGGCGGAGTAACCAGACTGTGCGCCGGTTGTTTGCTGGCACAGCCCGCCAGTAATAACGCACCGATCGCCAGAAGACCCGATTGTTTCAACATTTTTTCACCCATTCTGTTTTTTATCATGCGCCGTGTCGTTGCCGGTCAGGCAGGCCAGTTGCGCGGCAATGACAGTTATCGCCACTATCAGCCGGCATTCTTAAAGGTAAAACCTAAGACAGGGGGCTAAGTTACTTAAATTTCGGACATAATTCGAGCGGTAAATAATACAGTATGGAATTAAGTCATTCTACTTCGTTCAGAGCGACAGCGAAGCGCGAAACTTAAATGCGCGTTATCTCCCGCGAGTGGGCGATTCTTGCCAGCATTTCCGGGCGCAGATCGTTATACTGGCCGCATGTACGCCGTTCTGGCGTAACCGTATTGCCACCTTGATTATCGGAAGTCTTCTTCATGCTGAGTTATCGCCACAGTTACCACGCCGGCAACCACGCCGACGTGCTCAAGCACACCGTGCAAAGCCTGATTATTACCGCTCTGAAAGAGAAGGATAAGCCTTTCCTTTACCTCGATACCCATGCGGGCGCGGGCCGCTATCTGCTCAACAGCCCGCACGCTGAGCGCACCGGTGAATACCATGAAGGGATTGCGCGCATCTGGCAGCAGCCCGATGCACCGGCGCTGCTGACGCCCTATATCAACAGCGTGAAGGATCTGAATCCCGGTGGCAATCTGCGTTACTACCCGGGTTCGCCGCTGATCGCGCGTTATCTGCTGCGTGAAATGGATAAGCTGCATATGACAGAACTGCACTCCAGCGATTATCCGATGCTGCGCAACGAGTTCCAGAAAGACAGCCGTGCGCGCACCGAACGTGCTGATGGTTATCAGCAGTTGAAATCGAAGCTGCCGCCGCTGTCACGTCGCGGTTTTATTCTGATCGATCCGCCTTATGAGATGAAAAGCGATTATCAGGCGGTAGTGAAAGGCATTCATGAAGGCCACAAGCGTTTTGGTACCGGCGTGTTTGCGCTCTGGTATCCGGTGGTGCTGCGCCAGCAAATTAAACGCATGCTGTCTGAACTGCAGGCCACCGGCATTCGCAATATCCTGCAAATTGAGCTGGCGGTACGTCCTGACAGCGATCAGCGCGGCATGACCGCTTCCGGCATGATTGTGATCAATCCGCCGTGGAAGCTGGAACAGCAGATGCGCGACGTCCTGCCGTGGCTGCACAAAACGCTGGTGCCGGCCGGCACCGGCCACGCGTTGGTCAACGTGATCGTGCCGGAATAACCGGCAGCTAAATATCAAATACCGCAAAATCGCGCGCCAGCTCGGTGTTGGGAAACACCGACTGGCATTCCGCCAGCAGTAACTCCATCTGTTGAAAGCTGTAGCGCGAGCTGAAATGGGTGGCGATCAGCCGTTTCGCCCCCGCCTCTTTTGCCACCGTCGCCGTCTGAATGGTCGTTGAATGGCCACGGCTATTGGCCTTCTCTGCCATCGCGTGCTCCAGCGTGGTTTCATGCACCATCACATCCACATTCGCCGCCAGCGCCAGCGCATCCGGCGTAGGACCGGTATCGCCAAAAATGGCGATCGCCTTGCCCGGCATGGCGGGGCCAAGATAGGCGCTGCCATCCACCACGCGGCCATCCTTCAGCGTCACCGTTTCGCCGCGTTTCAGACGCTGCATCCACCAGCCGCTCGGTATGCCATCGGCTTTTAACCTTTCTGCATCGAGCCAGCCCGGCTTGTCGTGCTGCTGAATGCGATAGCCGTAGCATTCGATCACATGCGCCATCGGATAAGCGGTAACGGTGAATTCCCCATCGTCCAGCACCAGCCCGGCACCAATTTCATGAATGGTCATGGGAAAGGTGACAAACGAGCCGCTGAGCCGCAGTGTGGTTTCCACAAACTCCTGAATGCCCGGCGGACCATAGATCGCCAGCGGTGTCATCGAGCCGCCCATCGAGCGGCTGGTCAGTAAACCCGGCAGGCCAAAAACGTGATCGCCGTGCAGGTGTGTAATAAAGATTTTTTCCAGCTTGCCCGGCTTTAGCGCGCTGCGCATATATTGATGCTGCGTCGCCTCGCCGCAGTCAAACAGCCAGGTATCGCCGCGCTGCGAAAACGTGAGCGCAATGGCGGTAACGTTCCTTTGCAGGCTGGGCGTGCCCGCGCAAGTTCCAAGAAAAGTCAGTTGCATAAGTGTCCTGATAATGATGTTCAATGGCAGACGAGCGCGACGCGTCCCGACCCTATTACAATCATAGATGCAAACTTTGCGGCAATTCACCGACACGCGTTACACTCTACTCCTAATTCTAGAGACTGATGGACAGGCGAAATGACCAGACATTATGACTACCTTGCGATTGGCGGCGGCAGCGGCGGTATTGCTTCAATTAACCGTGCGGCGATGCATGGCCAAAAATGCGCGCTGATTGAAGCCAAAGAGCTTGGCGGCACCTGTGTTAACGTCGGTTGCGTACCGAAAAAAGTGATGTGGCACGCGGCTCAGATCGCCGAAGCGATTCATCAGTACGGCCCCGATTATGGCTTTGATACCACGGTAAATCACTTCAGCTGGGAAACGCTGGTGAAAAACCGTACCGCCTATATCGACCGCATTCACACCTCTTACGATAACGTGCTGGGTAAAAACAACGTTGACGTGATCCGCGGCTTTGCCCGCTTTGTCGATGCCCATACTGTGGAAGTGAACGGCGAGCAGATTACCGCCGATCATATCCTGATTGCCACCGGTGGCCGCCCTTCACGCCCGACCATTCCGGGTGCCGAGCACGGCATCGATTCTGACGGTTTCTTTGAGCTGACGGCGCTGCCAAAACGCACCGCGGTGATCGGCGCAGGCTACATTGCGGTTGAACTGGCGGGCGTGGTCAATGCGCTGGGTTCCGAGACGCATCTGTTCGTCCGTAAACATGCGCCGCTGCGCAGCTTCGATCCGCTGATCGTGGAAACGCTGGTGGAAGTGATGAACGCCGAAGGCCCAACGCTGCACACAAACTCCACGCCAAAAGCGGTGGTGAAAAACAGCGACGGCAGCCTGACGCTGCAGCTGGAAGATGGCCAGAACTTTACCGTTGATTGCCTGGTATGGGCCATTGGCCGCGAGCCAATGACGGACAACCTGAACCTGGAAGCGTCCGGCGTGGCGGTGAATGAGAAAGGCTACATTAGCGTTGATAAGTATCAGAACACCAGCGTGCCGGGCATTTATGCCGTTGGCGATAACACCGGTGCAATTGAGCTAACGCCGGTCGCGGTCGCCGCCGGTCGCCGTCTCTCTGAGCGCCTGTTCAACAACAAGCCCGATGAGCATCTCGACTACAGCAACGTGCCCACCGTGGTCTTCAGCCATCCGCCAATCGGCACGGTGGGTCTGAGCGAACCGCAGGCGCGTGAACAGTATGGCGATGATGAAGTGAAGGTCTATAAATCTGCTTTTACCGCCATGTATACCGCGGTGACGCAGCATCGTCAGCCGTGCCGCATGAAGCTGGTATGCGTCGGCAAAGAAGAGAAGATCGTCGGCATTCACGGCATCGGCTACGGCATGGATGAAATGCTGCAGGGCTTTGCCGTGGCGCTGAAAATGGGTGCGACCAAGCGCGATTTCGATAACACCGTGGCGATCCACCCCACCGGTGCGGAAGAGTTTGTCACCATGCGTTAATCACGCACGGTGTCATGAAAAGGCCAGCGAAAGCTGGCCTTTTTGCGTTTATCTCGCGGTAAACAGCGCGGCGAGCGAGCGATCCTCGATCTGCTGATAGAGCGTAAATTCATCCAGCACCGCGCAGCCCAGCGCCTGCTCAAACGCCTGTTTATTCGGATTGCCCTTGCTGACTTTGCCGCGCTCGCTGCCGAGGTTCGACTGAAAAATACCGGCTGCGCTGACCGGCAAAAAATCCTCATAGATAATCGGCGTCACGCGCACCACATCTGTGTCGATCAGGGATTGAAGCTGCGCGATCGTGGCACCGGCAGGCAAGGTGGCGCCCGGCTGCAGCGTATAGCGGAAATAGCCGAGCTGCTGCTGGCGAATGGCGGCAATGTCGTCCGGGAAGGCGCTGAAATCGGCATCATCCTGCAGCAACCGATCGTAGAGCGCACGCCCGGCGGGCGTCAGCGCCAGCCCGCGCTGCTCAATCTCGCCAAAGCGCGCGGTGTGTTTACCTGCAGCGGCGTCGATAAAGGTGATTGTCTCGCTCAGCGCTTTAAAGCTGGTTTGCCGCAGCAGGATGGGCACCTGACGGCGCGGCGGACCTTCAATCACCTCTTTCGGCGTGATGTGATAATCGGGCATGCACGCCTGCACACGGTCGATATCCAGCGTGCGCGGCGTCAGATGGTTGATGTGCGGCCCTTTGAAGCTCACCACGTCGGCAATCAGCCGGTGATGATTGAGCAACGCCTCGTAGGTTGCCAGATCGACCTGCGCATCGCTGTGCCATTTAAAGGTTTTCAGCGCCTCGGTGACAAATTCTTCTGCCTGCGCAGCGGTTAGCCCGCCGTCGCGCTCTGCCACGGCGATCAACGCGCGGGTACGCGGGCTGAAAATATCGCGCTGCGCCAGAATCTGGCTCGCCTGTTCGCGCAGCGACAGGTCGTCGATCAGATCCAGCCGCAACAGCGAGGTAAACACGCGGAATGGGTTGTACAACAGCGCGGCTTCATCCACAGCGCGAAACGCAGTGGAGTGCACCGGCACGCCCGCCGCGGAGAGGTCATAGTAGCTCACCGGATACATGCCCATAACGGCAAACAACCGCCGCATGGTCGCCAGCTCGGCGGCACTACCCAGGCGGATTGCACCGTGGCGCTCCACCTCCAGCCGGTTAACCGCCAGCGGATTGTCCGGCGTAAAGGTATCGGGATACTGCTGAAGATAGTGCGCGTTCACCTCACTGACGATCTGCAGCAACGTGCCATATTGCGGCACCTCCTGCTGATACATGGCCGACATCGCCTTTGAGAAAGCGTCGCGGATGCTATCGGGAGAAACAGAGTGCGAATTCATGGCTTGGCCTCTTCGTCATGCGTAAACCGGGTTCAGGCGACGGCGGGAAAAGCAGACTCTATTGCATTGCGTGCAGGCGCACTAGCGGGGCGGTCACAATTGTGGGGGAAATCCAGGGCGGAGAAACGGGCAATGCGCCGCCGTGCTGCCGGAGCAGATGACAGCGGCGCATCACAACGGCAACTGATTAAAAATCAGCTTTGAGAACCACGCGGTAATTGGCTTTACCGGCGCGCACGTGCTCAAGCGCCTTGTTGATCTCTGACATCGGGAAAAACTCAACCTGTGGTGCAATGTCAGCACGCGAGGCGAGGCGCAGCAGTGAACGCAACTGGCCTGGCGAGCCGGTAGAAGAGCCGGTGACCGCTTTATCGCCCATGATCAGGTCAAATGCGCCAACCTGGAACGGCTTCATCACCGCACCCACGGTATGGAACTTGCCTTTTGGCGCCAGCGCCGCAAAGTACGGTTTCCAGTCGAGATCGACCGCAACGGTGCTGAGAATCAGGTCAAAACGGCCCGCCTGCTGCTTCAGCGCTTCTGCATCGCGGCTGTTAACCACTTCGTCGGCACCCATATCGAGAATCGACTGCTTTTTATCCGGCGTGGAGCTAAATGCCACCACTTCAGCGCCCATGGCGTGCAGAATTTTGATCGCGATGTGGCCCAGGCCACCAATGCCGATCACGCCTACACGGCTGGTCGCAGTGATGTTGCTCATCAGCAGCGGTTTAAACACGGTAATGCCGCCGCACAGCAGCGGGCCGGCAGAGGCCACGTCCAGTTTTTCCGGCAGCGGAATCACCCACTGCCAGTCGGCGCGCAGCTTCTCGGCAAAACCGCCTTTGTTCATGATGGTCGGCGTGCTGCCCTGCTGGCAGTTCACCTGCTCACCGTTGATACAGGCGTCGCAGTGCTGACAGCTTTTCGCGGTCCAGCCAATGCCCACGCGCTGGCCCACTTTCAGGCCTTTGCTTTTTGCGGCATCGCCCAGTGCAGAAACCCGGCCAATCACTTCGTGTCCGGCGATAACCGGGAACTGAGAAATGCCCCATTCGTTATCGATCATCGACAGGTCGGAGTGGCACACGCCACAGTATTCCACTTCCACTTCGACTTCTTCCGCGGCCAATTCAGCAGCGTCATATTCGTAAAGTTCGAGCGCCTGGCCCGCCTGCATGGCAGCATAGCTTTTAATTTTCATTGTTACCTCAACGTGATTATTCCCAGCCAAGTGTAACAAGCCAGGCTCAAGGCTGCCTGGCCGATCGCTGAACGCCGCATTTTGTTGTTGTTTTGACGCAAAATTAGTCTTTTTCGTGATTGCCTGACAAGGTTTGCAATACTTTCAGCTGTGCCACCGCTTCCTGCATCGCATCCATGCCCAGCGTCAGTTCACGCAGGCTGCCAAGATGTTTGGCAATATCGGCGCGCTCATTGCGCGTTTGATGGCTCATGGCCGCAATGGTATCCGCCGCGCTGATGCTGCGCTCTGCCATATCGGTGGCGGTTTTAACGGTATCACTGGCCACGCCGCGAATGTGCGAGATGGTGCTCACCGCGTCGCTGATGTTGCTGGCGGTAGCTTCTGCCTGCTCTTTTGAGGAATGCGCCAGACGACGCACTTCGCCCGCGACGACGGCAAAACCTCGGCCCGCCTCCCCGGCGCGCGCCGCTTCCACCGCGGCGTTCAGTGCCAAAATATTGGTCTGGAAGGCGATATTGCTGATGCCGTGGGTAATTTCGTTGATGCCGTTGGAGATTTTCTCCAGATCATCCAGCCCTTCGCCCAGCCGACTCTGCGCCTGCTGGCTTTCGGTGGCGATGGCGCTGATAGTGCGAATGCTGTTCTCCGCCATACCCAGCGCGTCGCCCTGACTCTGCGTAGCCGCTTCCAGTACCGGCAGCGCCTGCATCAGCGGCGCCAGCTCCTGTTGATAGTTGATCACCCGATCCAGCACCCGCGTCTGTACGCTGTTCAGCGCTTCCCAACGACGCAGTGCACGCTGCGCATAGTGTGCGGCGTAACCGGCATATTCCACCGGAAACTGCGTCATCGCCTTCACGTCCTGATTAAAGAACACCAGCGCCGACAGCGTCTGGTTGATCGGCACACCAAGAATCTCACCAAAGCTGGAGAAACCGGCTGCGGGCAGGCCTTTAAAAAAATGCGCGTTATGCAGCTGACCTTCGTTGCCGACGCGACGAAGAATACAGTCGTTCATCAGGATCGCCGCGGGCTTGCTACGTCCGGCGATAAATCGTTCCCAGTCACGACGCGTTGCCTGTTTAAAATCAGTCTCCTGCATCAGGAACAGCCGATCGCCAAACTCCAGATCGCAGAAAAACTGCACGCTGTCGCTGCTGATTTTGGCGATAGAACGAATAAAATACTCTTCGCCGACTTTTACGCCGAAGGTTAACCCTTTCAGCCGCTCGCTGAGCTGCTGCTCATTGCAGCCGATCTGCTTCGCCAGTGCCTCGGTGAAACGCTGCTGCTGGCCCTGAGCATCAAACACCGAGGTCACGGTGCGCGCCACCGGATCGGCTTCGGCAATCAGCCAGCTTTTATCCAGCGGCGTAAAGTTCTGGCTTTTAAAGGGTGCGAACGATTTGCCCGGTGCCATCTGACAGAAAACGATCACCGCTTTGCCCTGCAGGACTTGACCGCCAACGCCAATCCAGGTGCCATCAAAGGTCACTTTGCCGCCGGCAGAACCGCCGATCGCCAGGCAGGGGAAACGCCCGCTGTTATACCAGGCCTGCATCATAAAGCCTTCCGACGCCGAAAGGCCGTCACAGTAAATCATCGCAAAGGTGCGATCGGCAGACAGCGGCATGCGCAGCGGCAGCCGCTCCAGCTCCTGCTGAATCGCGCGGATACGCTGTGCGGCGGTCTGCGTGTCGCTGACGTGCAGATCGACAATGTGCGTCTCATGCTGCGCAATAAGACTTTTCGGTAGCCAGAGCCAGCTGCCTTCCTGACCGTTGCCTTCACAATAGGTGGTCTGACGACCACTGCTACTGAGCGCACCGTTAGACGACAGAGAAATAACCGTTAAATCGGCTGATGTAAAACGCTGCCAGGCCTGGCTCACCTGCTGAAAATCAGCTTCCGGCGGCACAAAGTTCAGCAAAATACCGGCGGCATGACCCGGTAACCCGGCATTTTTCAGCGAAGCGGGTAATTGACGACAATCAAAGGTGCCGTTAGCGGGCTGACTTCCACGCCCTGAGCGGATGCCGGGCAAACGTGAGGCGATCGCCTTAATAAGGTTCATATTATTGTTTTCGCTAGTAATTATGATAATAATTGCGGCAAGAATTGCGCATGCTGGTGTTTTAAAGAGGGGCTAAGAGCAGATCCGTACGCGATCAGAACCCGGTATTGCGTTCAGGCTTCATCAATGAACTGAAAATCGCCATACACTCAGGTTATCGCCCACAGCGGATAAATCTTTAGCGATTGCTGAGATTGGTTATATCGATGTAAAACGTAGAATTTGCCAGCAGAATATAAGCCGGGAAAGGCTCCCGGCCAGGTTATCTGTCAGATAGTATTACTCTTTTGCCAGTGCTGCTCACAACGCTCGCGCGCCTCGGCGGGCAGATCGCGCAGGTCGGGCATGCTGTCGCTGTAACCATAATCCATGGTCCCTGTTTCTTCCTGTTCATCCTGTGCCGCGAAGCTCAGCGTTTCATCCAGCTTCTGCCAGCTGTCGCCGTCGCGCCGGGAAATGACCGCATAGGTTGGCGTTTTTTCATCGTCGCCATAAATTTCATACTGCTGTACCGGTGCGTCTTCAGGAAAATGTAGCGTGTCGATCAGGGTTGAATCAGCCATTGCGCTCTCCTTTGTCGTGGAACAATAAAGGTAGCTTATGAAAAGCTGGCTTGCCGGAGCGGTTTTTTTTTGCTGCTGCGTCATATTCTATACTGTAAGCGTGAGGCAATTTTTTGCCTGCTTATTTATTGATGATAAAGGAGTGATGTTGATGTCTGATGACCTTATGCATGATATGAACCGGGTAATTGGCGAAACGGTACTGCAACTGATTCATGAACATCAACAGCCCGGCAAAAATGCGCTGCTGGCCAAGCTGGTCTGGCAGGCTGAGCAGGAAGAAGATGAAGCGCGACTGCTGGCGTTATGGCAGGCGCGGCGCACGCTGCACCCGGCGAAAAGCCGTGGTACCGTGCATCAGTTGCATAACGCTCCCGCTTATTAATCGGCCTCTACGTCTGAAAAGAGGATGCTCGCGCATCCTCTTTTTTATGGCTCATGAGGTATTTTCTTTATATTTCTGCCGGTAGTGCTTATTTAGCGCAGCGGCACAACGCATCATCAATTAATACGTCACGCCTGCAGCACGCTTATTTTCAGCCTGGGTTCAGCGCAATTAACCCAGCAGTGGGTTGACCTTTTCTCATGTTCACTATACTTACCTCTTTCCCTCACAACGCAGGAACCTATTATGTCGGAGAACAACCGCGATCTTATGCCTTATAACCTCTATCTGCTTGATGGCCATATTCTGGCGCAGAACATCGATGGCCATATAGTGGATATTGGTACCTTTGAAAAAGAGGACGCTGGCTTTCACTGGCAGGTAGATGGCAATGACACCAAAGGCGAATTTTATGAATCCGCAGAGGCGGTGCTGGAAGATATTTCCCGCCAGCTCAGCTTTCTGTTCCTGGATGGCCAGTTCACCAGCCTGCCGGATCTCAGCGAAAAATACAGCAGCGAGAGGCTGGCCAGTGCGCCCGCGCGCGAAGTAAAACTGCACGAGCTGCGTGACGATGACGAAGCCACCGTGCGCTAGCCGCCGTGGCGGTTTGCTCCACCCTTAAAAGGCGTACAGATGGATAACTGGACACTGCACTGGCTGGAAGCCAACGGATCGCTGGCTGCCTGGCGTTCTGACGTTGTGCAACAGGCTGAAGCCGCTTACGCCACGGTTGCCGCATTGATGCCGCCACCGCCGCTGGATATTCTGCTCCAGCCCGCGCCCGGCCAGGTTATTCCAGAAATCGGCCTGCTCGGTCGCGCCTGGAGCGCTACCCTGCTCAGCATCAGCCTTGATCCACAGAACCCGGCCCTGCCAGCCGCATTGCAAGACGGCACCCTGCATCGCCAACTGCTGCATGAGGTGCATCATTGCCTGCGCATGGCCGGCCCGGGCTATGGCTGGACGCTGGGCGAGGTGCTGGTCAGCGAAGGCTTAGCCGGACAATTTGTTACCACGCTGCTCGGCAGTGCGCCGGAAAGGTGGGAGTGTGCGTTAAGCGCTTCACAGCTGCGCCAGTTGCCACTTACCGCCGCCATGCTCGCTGAGCGTCATTACGATCATGCCGCCTGGTTTTTTGGCACCGCATCACTGCCGCGCTGGGCCGGTTACAGCCTGGGCTATGCCATGGCGGGCGCATGGCGCGAGCAGATCGGTGCGCCGTCGGCCACGCAATGGGTTGAGGTTTCAGCTAACGAGGTGATCGCCGCGGCGATCGCGCGTGGCGTCATCGCAGGCTAAAGCCCACCCGCTTTGCGGCCGGCGTATACGATAGGTATTGGATTAACATTTTTACCCGCAGCCTGATATGCCTAATGCCTCAGGGCATGCCGCTATTCCATATACTGGCTAAAGCGCAGCAGATAGCCATCCGGATCCTGTACCAGACATTCGCGCTGGCAGACCTCGGCATCGTTAACGCGATAGGTATTGTCACGCAGCGGACGATAGAGCGGGATGCCGTGCGCCTGCAGGCGGGCAACCAGCGGCGCAATATCATCCACTTCGATTTGAAAATTAACGCCGCGGCCGAACGGCCTGATTAATTCCGCCGTATTCCAGCCGTCTTCCTGATAATGCTCCAGCATGAGCTGCGCATCGCCTAACGCAAGATAAGCAAAATCGGGCTGTTCACGCCTGATGATGATCCTGAAGCCCAGCACCTCGACATAAAAATTCAGCGACGCCGCAAAATCAGTGACGGTTAATTCCGGCACCATGCGATTCCAGACTATTTCCTGCTGAGACATGGCATCACGTCCTGTTTATTAAGGTCGTGCAAGCATAGCGGAGGGGGGAATAAGGATGAAACCGGCTTGCGCTAAAAACGTGACGGTTAACGCTGGCATTGCAGCATGCGGCTGATCACCTGACGCCGTATGCAATGGTGAGTTAACGACGAGGTTGCAGGCTAATGCTGATGAACTGATATCGGGCGAAATGGTAAGTTAATGTGATTATCCGGCGTGATGCGGGCCGCGCCAGCGTGTTGCGCAGTCAAAGACAGAAAGGCTACGCCAGCAGGCTGACGCTGGTTATTTTCAGTTAACGGCCTTTAACCAGCGGCGCTGGCTAAAGGCGAGGATCGACGTTCAGCGACTGCGATCGTCAGGATCGTCGGATTACGGCTTCATCAACAGCAGTTCCAGCGTGTCACGCAGTACCGATTGCCTGATCGGATCGGATTCGGTTTCCAGGCGCTCAATCACAATCGCCAGCAGCGCTTTGTTGCTGACCGTGATGCCGCTGGCGATCATCTCGCTCTTCAGGCTTTCAATGGTAGTCTGCGGATTAGCAGTTTGCTCAGATTGCGCCATGTACTGACGCAGCTGTTCGTCGGTGGTGGTTTGCATGGACATGCTTTTCTCCGGTACACAAAAAAGCCCCCGACTAACGGGGGCGAAACAGAAATCATTCATCAGGTTATTGTTAATGTGCTCCTGAGGCGCTCAGTAAAACTAGCTCAACTTTGCCGCTGCGCCAGTTGCTGAGACAAATAAATCAGCGTCCTGCGACACGGCCCGGCTTATGCGCCTTTTCCCAGCGCTTTAGCAGCACAAATCAACGCCAGATGGCTCAGCCCCTGCGGCATATTGCCGCGCCAGCCGCGCGTGCGTGTATCGAACATCTCATCCTTCGCCAATGGCGGCATCGTCGCCGAGCCCGGCAAAACCGGCGTCGCGCGCCGGTGAATGGTCATGCTTGTTATTCACGTTGTTTATTTTCTCCTGGCGGGAGCCGCTGTTTAACCGGCGATTTTGTATCGATAATTAAAGCGTAGACCATCGATAAGCAGGGCCGTGATGGCAGCCGCACACTGAAAACGGCGGCGGAACAGGCGTTTACATTGAAATTAACAATGAGTATGATTCGCATTACCATAAAGCCATGCTACGTACCGTTCGCGGTGCCGGTTATGGTTCCCGCCCTGAAAAGCCGATTCACGATGGAGTAGGTAATGAAACAACTGATTCGCACACGTCTTGCGGGTGCCACGCTGGCCGCACTGACCGCTCTGAGCCTTGCTGCCTGTCAGGCGCCCGCGGCTAAAAAAGTGGCCGAACCGGCATCACCGGTGCAAACCCAGCAAAGCAACGTGCAGCAGCGCGAACTGGGCAACGGCCTTTACGAAATGGCTTCAGCGAAAAACGCCCTGTGGGTGGCCAGCGCCGGAGATTTTAAAGACAACGGCGGCGTGATTTATAAGCTGAATCCCGCCACCTTGCAGACAGAGTTACAGACCCACACCGACCTGAAAAATTTCGCGCTGACCCGCAACAGCGACGGCACTGTGCTTTACACCACCAACTCGCTGGATGGCGGCATCAGCGCCATTGACGCCACCACCGGTAAAATCACCCAGCGCCTGAATTTCAACGAGAAAAACGCCCAGGGGTTCCCGTTCGGCACGCGTGAAGTGATCTACCACAACGGCATGCTCTGGATTGGCGGCGTGGGCGATCCCGGCGTAATTTGGGTAGTGGATGCGAAAACGCTGAAGCTGAAAGCACGCATTAAACATGCCGGCAAATGGGTAACCGGCCTGCTCTGGTCACCGGTTACCGATCGCATTTATGCGGCCAACGGCAGCGGAGAGATTCTGGTGATTAATCCACGTAGCCACAAAATCGAGCAGCGCTGGACACCAGGCGACGGCAAAAGCTATCTGTTCCTCAACATGGCGGAAGATCCGGCCACCGGCCGCCTGTTTGTCACCGATAACTCGAAAGCCAAAGCGACGCTGGTGTTTGATGAGCGCAGCGGCAAGGTGCTCAAGCAGCTCGATACCGGCGACAGCCTCGGCATCAAGTTCAATGCCAAACGCAATGAGATCTACATCAGCCAGCGCGAATCCGGCAAGGTGTTGCAGCTGGACGCCACCAGCTACGCGGTGAAAAACAGCTGGGATTTCACGCCGCATCCAAACAGCCTGCTGCTGTCGGAAGATGGCCAAACGCTGTATGTCACCGTGAAGCAGGACTTCAACAAAGACCATTCCTCAAAAGGCCCGGACCGCGTCGTACGTATCGATCTGCGTTAAGCTTTTTGCGCGCCACGGATGGCGCAATAAAGAACGACTGGCCGTACTTACTGGCGGCCATTATGCCCATTTCTGATAGCCAATCGCTTCCAGCGACGCTTGCGCCAGCGACGCGTTTGAATCGACAATCTCCAGCCCCTGCCATACCGGGCTCCCCTTCAACAGACTCAATTCCGTACACGCCAGTATCAACGTAGTGACGCCGCGCGCCTCCAGCTGGCTGACGCAACCATAAAGCTGCGCCAGCAAGGGTTTTGGCACCCGGCGCGCAACTTTAATGGCGGCAATACAGTCCGAAACGATCTGCTGCTCTGAGCTGCTCAGCACAACGGTCGTGCAGCCGATTGCGGCAAGCGCCTGCTGATACAGGCCGCTGGCGCAGAGCAGTTCCGATCCCAGCAGCGCCACGCTGGCGGCTTTTTTGCGCACGGAGGATGCGGTGGCATCAATAATGCTAACCAGCGGAATGGCGCTGTTCTGGCTCCAGCGCGGCCAGAGAATATGCGCGGTATTGCAGGGCACCACCGCTACCGTGGCACCCATCTCCGCCAGCGTATCAATGGTTTCCTGGATCCAGGGCGAAGGATCGCGCTCGCCGAGCTGCAAATGGCGGCCACGGCTGGGGATCTTACTGTTGTTATCGATGATAAGCCGCGGGTATTCCCACTCTTTTTCCACTTTTGTCAGCGCGTAAAGCTGCTGACAGAAATCAAGCGTTGCCCAGGGCGCGACGCCCACCACACCCAGCACACCCTCATCAGCAGGCCAGCTCACGGCTGGATAAATGGGATCAATCCTGACCATGCTGTTTCCTGAAGCGGTAAAGGCGCAGGCGCGTTTCCGGATATTTATTTAACGGATGACCTTCAGGAAACATGTTGTCCTGTTCGATCAGCGTAAAGCCATGACGATCGAAGAGATCCTGATATTGCTGTGCCGTACGGTAAGTGGCGGAGTAATCCGTATTCAGATGGGCAGAAAAACGATTGTTAATTTCATAACGTTCGCCAACGCCGGTGCCGTCACGCAGTAAGATAATGCTCTCAGGCGTGGTGTGCTGCTTCAGATGCATAACCAGCGTTTCAGCCTGATCGTCATTGAGATAGATCATTAGCCCGGAAATGAACACCACCTCAAAAGGGTGGCTGCTGCGATAGGTTTCCGCAGCGGAGAGCACGAATTCCACGTTGGTTATACCGCGCTGCTGTACCTCCAGTTGGCCAATCTCCACCAGTGAGGCAGAGAACTCCACGGCGGTAATCTGTCGCGCGCCACGCTGTTGAAAACGAAACGTCCACTGACCGACACCGGCTCCTAAATCCAGCACGCTTTTTCCGGCAATATCCGGCAGCCAGCTAAAGACTTTTTGTGTCTCGTCGCGGATTTTGAGATCAAGATTTTGTGGATCCTGCTCAAGATTAGCGATGCTTTCAAAAGGCAACTGGTGATAGTACTGCGAACGACTTTCCCAAAATGCTTTTACTTTCTGCGAGTCTAACAATGATTTTTCCTCGGTTTAGTAGCGGTAGTTCCAGCGCCCGTTCTCCGCCGGAAAACTGACGTCGCTTTTATCGATCTGCATTACCCGGCTGTTGCACAGAAAATCGAAGTTGAATTGGGTCAGTTCGTTCACTTCTTTGCCAGGAATCGGTAGCAGGCGTACGCCCAGTGGTTTAGTCAGTCTGACAGCCAGCGCAGCAGTATCGAGAATGATGGCGGCGATATCTTCCGACAGCGTTGATCCGGGTACCGGCAGCATATCAAGCCCGCAGCCACACACCGTTGACCAGGCATTCAGCGTATCTACGCTCAGGGCGCGGCGATTATTAGCGCTGGCGAGCACATCATCTTCCAGTACTGAAAACATCACGCCGTTGAAGCCAACGGCCAGCGCGCCACTGCGTGCAACCGCCGTTTTAATGGCATTGGTCAAAATGCTGGTAATAAACAGTGAACCCTGGCTACCGCACGGACGGGCACCGAGGTTTTCCAGCAGCCGCCCGACCGAAATATTGCCATCGGGAAAAGGTGCCAGCGACGCATCCAGGCCGGCATAGTCGATGCCTGTAGCAGCCTGCAATTCCAGGCCGAAAGCATTAATTTCGCCGAGTCGGGTGATCAAACGGGCAATAAACTCGTCGGAAAACTCGCCTAAACTGCGCTTTTTCTGTCTGACGAGCTCGCTCAGTTCCAGAGCGATATCGGTGGTTTCCAGTGCAAAACTGAATTTCAGCGTGTCGCCTTCATGACGAGAAAACGGGAAAAACGGTGCGTTAGCCGGGCAACACAGTGAAGCGCCGACGCGGAAATTGTCGAAACCGTTGTTGCTGCGCTGCGCCACGTTAAGCATAAAACGCGCAACATCATGGCTGGCGCGGATATTGATGCCCTGCGCATCGGCCACCATCAGATTGAGAAACATCCGGGGCTGCTTAAACAGCGTGGCAAAAGCAGCATCCAGACGACGCTGATAGTTTTCACCCTGCGTCAAATCCACCGGCAGGCAGAACCAGCGACTGCCCAGCCGTTGTGCCATTTCGCTAAAAGAAGCCAGCCGCGCAGGCAGTGCAAACATCTCCTCTTCGTGCTCTTCGCGCAGCGGCGGCAGGGTCAAACGCAACGTGCGCAGCGGCCAGTTTCTTGCCGCCAGCTGGCGCTCAGCCAGGGCGCGAAAACGCTGAAGCTGCGGCTCAGCGCTGCCGGTATCGACCATATGCGCCGGAACGCCAAGGGTAATGGCGCGGATCATGGCTGATACTCCGTCTGAACCAGCCGCCAGTAATCGGCGATGCTGTTAATTTCACAGAAGGGATGGGTGCCAAGATCGTGAGCATACAGCGGTGAGTCTTCCTGGCAGGGCAGCGTCTGACCGGCAAACAGGTTACCGAAGCGCAGGCACTGCTTATGCCAGCTTTTTAGCAGTTCACGATCGCTGATTTTGAACAGGCCGATCGCTTCCGGATGCTGTGACGCGCGAATGGGCCCGCCGTAAATGTCGTTGACCTTACCCTGCGCATCCAGCTCGCAGTGCAGCGAGGTAAGCATACGGTTTTCCCGTTCTTCCGTAAGGATCAGATTGCCGCTGCGGTTATCCATCTCAGCGATCAGCGCGCCAGAGAAGAAGATATCGCCGGAAACCACATAGGTTGGCTCCCCAACCTGCGATAAGGCCAGGCCGAGGCTCATGGCGTTGTTGGTATTGGCCCAGTTCTCATTAATGACGTAATTAAGCTGTGGATAACGCTCCATAATTTGCAGCGCACCGAACCCCACCACTACGGTGATGTGCTTACCGGCAAAGGCCTCAATGGCCCGATCAAGAATGGTTTTCTGGCTCTGCGGATGGCGAATCAACACCTTGTTTTTGCCATCCAGCTGCAGGCTTTTGCCGGCAGCCAGAATAATGGCGTGATCAGCTTTCATAACCCAGCGCCTCCAGCGTTAACGCGCAGGCAGGAAGTGGCGCGATAAAATTATGCTTCACCGTTTTATAGGGATAGATGTCGCCGCTCAGCGCCCGGCGCGTCACATCGAGCCAGTCGAACTGGTGTTTTTCGCGCAGCGAGTGCAGCGGCACCGCCGGATAATCAAAACGCACCACCGGGACTCTTTTCAGTCCCAGACTTAACGCCACTTCCATCCGATGCTGGCCATCCAGCACCAGGTTATGATGTAAATCCAGCGCCAGCGGCTTGATCCATACACCTTCGCGTAAAATTTTCGTGCGCAGCCAGACGACGCGACGCGCGCTGAATTTTTCGATATGGCGCAAGGATGTCGGTTCAACAAACTCGATTTGCATGTGCTAATTCCTCAGTGCAAGACAGTAATTTTTTATAATCATCAACGGCATGCTGATAGTCAGCGGGCGTATTAAAGGCGCGGGCAAACCGGCGGGAGATATCAAGCGCCACGCAGGGCAACGCCTGGCGATGCGCCATCCACGGTGCCATGTAATATTGGTTGCAACCCTGCTTCAGGGCTTGCCTGCGCAGCCGCCGGTCGGCAGCGACCTCGTCAGGCGCCACGCTGAGCATGCCAACCATCTTGAACCAACCGTCAAAGGCTTCATCGTAAAGCGGCTGGTAGCTAATGCGATCGATAGTCAGGGCATCATCCACGACCTCAACGATGCCGCCGGTGAGCCCGGCGCTGTAGCGTCCGTGAGTGAGCCAGAAACTCCTTGAGCTGCCCTCAGCCTGATGAATCTGCGGCCAGGCGCGTGGATCGATTAAAATGTCGGTCTCAATAATGCTGTAGCCTCTTTCGGGAAAACGCAGGGCATTAACACCCTTTTCCACCGAGAGAATATTGACGTCTTGCGCATAATCACCATTGTGAACCAGCGTAATACCGGCGTCGGGATAAAAGCGATTAAGCCAGGCCTGCACCGCTTCCGCCTGATAGCCCGTTACCAGTACGATTTCTCGCTCACCCATTTTCAACGCCTGGGGCAGCAGCGTATCGAGCACGGCCAGCTCGCCAACCGGCAATAAGCATTTGGGGTAGTGCGCGGTTAGAGCCCCCATGCGGCTGCCCTGCCCGGCAACCAGAAAAATAGCAGCGCGTGACGCAATCACCCTTCTTCTCCTCTGAACGCTTGCTGAATAATCTCAGCAATTTCATGGCCAGCGCCACGTGGCGAAATATAAAGTTCATCACGCAGCACCTGTAGCCGTTTTTCACGGCAGGGATCGCGGTCATGGATGACGTTATCCACAAACTGCATGATTCCGGCGGCATCCGTCGCAATATCGTAAGCGTCGTAAATAAAAGCAGCGCTGCTATTGATACCCAGACAATTGGGATGAGTAAGATAGAGAATAGGTTTATGCGACGGTAAATACTCCAGCAGAAAAGAGCCGGGATTGGTCATTATCGCGTCGGATTGCGCAAAGGCATGGCTATAATCAGCAGAAAAATCCCAGCTGACGTGCGGATTATTCTCAGAGAAATCGATAAGCCGCTGAAAATTTTGCTGCGTTTCATCGCCACTGCCCGCCTGAAGGTCAACGTTTAAAAACTGTTTAAACATTGGGTGCGGACGAATAATCATATCGACGTCGTTGCGCGCCAGAATATCCAACATCGCCTGGGTGTGATAGTTAAAGGTTGACCACATTTTCTCATTGCCCGGAATAACAAAATGTGGGGTCCACAACAGCGTCTTGCGTTTGCCGGTGCTATTACGCGTTGCATCACTACCATAGCGCTCAACATAGCGATCAAATTTCGGATGGCCAGTCACATAGACATGCTGATTACCCGCTTCACAGTAGTGGCCATATTCTGCTTTGTGTCGTTCAGAACGTACGAATACCCAGCGGGCAAGATTGTGGCAGGGCAGATTATATTGATAGACACGATTCATATCGCCATCGCCCATATCCAGCCCATAGGGAATGTAGGCGATATTTACGCCATGCTGTTGGAGGTATTCACTGGTAAAACGGCTAAGGCGTGCCTCATCGTAAGGATTCTGCAGAAAAACGACGTGTGGGCGACGTTCGGTAAGCGAATAGTCTTGATAATCAACAAAATCGATGTTTTTGCCAGCCAGCAACTCGCGCTGTGCCGCGCAGTCATGGCCGGTATGACCTAATGCCAGGTGTGGTATAACCACCACCTGACAATCGAAATGCGCATTATTCTGCATCGCTTGCAGCACGCTTTCAAAATTCGTCCAGTTTGACGCCCACTGAAAATAGAAGTCGACTTTTATTTTTTCTTCACAGCGGCGCAGGGCTGAGGAGGTAATAACGGACAGCGGTTTATCAAACAGCGCGCGATAGTCAACATAACTGTTTTCAATATCACTTTTATTCGCAACCTGATATCCGGCATTGGGGAAAATACCTAACCAACGGTCACGGCGCATTAATTGATGCCAGCTCACGTCAATTGAAAAATAGCATGGTTTCCAGCCTTCCAGCAACTTCTGCGTGGCCTGCTGGAAATTATCCATCAAGATAGAATAATAGTGTTCATTCACCAGATAGGCGCAGGCACACCACGCTTTGTTCGCCTTAATGAGATAATCAACGCTGTTAAATGCGGTAACACTGTGGTAGTTAGCAGCCAGAAAGCCGACATCCCAGCTAATATTCTGTAGGGCTGTAAAATATTTATTCAGGCGATTTACCGTCGCTTCATCCTGATGAAACTCAATGTCATCTTCGAGGATCAGCACATTTTTCCAGTTATTCGCCTGCGCCATCTCCAGCGCACGAATATGTGACTTTGCACAGCCAATATAACCAGGAGTGTACTCTGTTGCTTCCAGACGAATAATTTTTTCGGCTGGAATACCGAGCTTTTTAAGCTGGCGGGCCATACGTACACGACGATCTTTGCGTTTATTCAGGTTGATATAAATCACCCGCTCGATCGTGTCCCAGTTAATTGGTGTCATGGTAGTCACAGGTCTGGTGAGGAAATTGAGTTACTTTTTTAATACGACACAATGAGCCATTTCTTAAATACACAGGCAAATAAAATAAAATTTAATCGATAAATCAGAAGAAGTGTTTGTCAATCAAGAGGATAGTTTGAGCAGAAAGAAATTAACGACGTAAGACGAAGGATAAACCGCTGGCGTGCATGTGCGCCAGGCGGTTAAACGCTATCAACGGTGGGCGCTGAGCCAGCTGGCGTAGACCTCATCCCATAGGGCGGCAGGCGTCCCGGCGCGACCCAGACCGAAGCCGTGGCCGCCACGCGAAATCTGTACCAGCTCCACCGGCACGCCCGCACGACGGCAGGTATCGCGCATCAGCAGCGTGTTATAGGGATTTGAGGTGTGATCGTCTTCCGCCTGCGCCAGAAAAGTGGGCGGGAACTGTTTGGTCACGTAATTTTGCACCGACCACTTTGCCTCTTCGCCGGGTTCGATATCCCGGCCAACCATCATCAAATGCGTATTGGTATGAGCATAAGGCGGCTCGAGGGTAATCACCGGATAGATCAGGCCGACGGTATCGACCCGCGGTACCACCATATCAAGATCGTCCTGCGGCGCGTAGGTAACAAAATCGGGCCGCGCGGCCGCCATGCCCAGCAGATGCCCGCCCGCTGAAAAGCCCAGCGCATGCACCCGGCGCTCCATCGAGCGTACCAGCCGGATTGCGCGCTGCGCATCCTGCAGCGGCGCCATATTACCAGCACGCCACTTCTCATGCGGCAGACGATAGCTCAGCACATAGGCGGTATAGCCGCGTGCGTTCAGCCAGTGTGCCACTGGCCAGGCTTCACCGCCCATGCCGATCCAGCGATAACCGCCGCCAGCAGCGATTAATACCGCTTCACCGTTGGGGTTCTCCGGCTGAAAGCGTTGAATCGTGGGGCTGACGATGTTCGACCAGGAGCCGTTCGTAGAAACGTGGAGCGCACCCGACGGGCCGCCGCCGCCGGGCGGATCGTCCGGCCAGAGGGGGATAATATTATTGCGGGCAAACAGCTTACCCGTGGTCATCGAAAGCATGGCGGCTCCGGTGCCCAAAATAAATTGACGGCGCGTAATCATCTTTTTCGGTTAACAAGTCGCTACAGGTTACGCCATACAACTGGCGCGCTCAGACACCCGATGCAAGGCCGGTGCCAGAAGCGAATTATCATATGGAAAGTCATCTGGCCAGCGGCCAGCGCGGATAAGACGTTATCCGGCTGCAAGGATAAACGAAACAGGATGGGCTTGTATATCAGCATGCGCGTTAGCAACGGTAACTCGCCCTGCTGGTCTGCTCTTCTGTGGTGCAGAAGAGCAGATGTTGCAGCTTAATCTGACGGCTGTGCCTGCTCCATGATCATCTGCTGGCACTGCTGATTATTGCTGCGCGCCAGTTTTTTATCATCATCGCTCAGCGACACCCAGCCTTGTGCCACTTCACCAGCCTGCTCTTTATCGAACGGCACGCTGTTCATAGCGTGTGGCGGCTGGCTTTGCGCGGTCATGCTTTCTAATTTCTGCACGTAGTTATCTACGCTGTCATCGCTCTTTTCACTGGCCACCAGCGTGCAAAGCTGGCTGGCATACGTGCTGGTTTGATCTTCATCATCAGCCACAGCATAACCGGATGCACCGAGCACCGCGGCGGCAATAAGCAGTTTTGTAAACTTCATCTGTCTCTCCTTCTCTGTTCAGAAAGCTCAAGGTTACCCGTTTTATTTGTCTTGCTGACGCGCACTGAGACGCGCAGTACGCCAGTTTAATAACGGCGTCACCGTAATACCATGCACAACGATGCTGGTCACTACTAAGGTGAGCGCCATATCGACCATCGTGCGCGCTTCTTCACCGCCCATGCCGTGTACCCAGGCGAAGGCGATGTAGTTGATACTGCCGATACCACGGATGCCCAACCAGCCAATCAACAGGCGACGAATCCTGGGCATACCGGTGCCGATGGTCGCCAGCCAGACCGCCAGCGGGCGCACAATGAAAAACAGGATCAGCGCCAGCAGCAGACCATAACTGTTCCAGTGATCTGCCAGCGTGATGCCCAGTACAATCACCATGCCCGCAGCCAGCAGGCGTTCGATGGTGTCGCCAAAAAACAGCGCGTCGCTGACCACCAGCCCAACGGATTTTACCAGCCCGCCATCGCCGATGATACGTACGTTCGGGTTGACCAGCTCTTCCGCCGGTGCGCAACGATCGTCTTCCGGCAGATGCTCAGCAGGCGCATTACGAATAAAGCCCAGCTCGGCACGTCGCAGCCCAACGCCAGCGGCAAAGGCGGCCAGGAAGCCGGAGGCGTCCATATATTGCGCGGCAGCGTAACTCAAGGCCATCAGCGCCAGCGCCAGAAAATCGTTGGGCGCGACATCCTTATTAGCATTGCGCAGATAGGTGGCGAGCACGCCAATCATGCGGCCAAGCAGGAAGCCCACCGCAAGCCCCATACCAATCGCCCAGATCACGTCGACAATCGCCCAGTGGGTGAAAAACTGCGCATCCGGCTGTTGACCGGTAAACAGCAACACCGCCAACAGCAGCAGCGGCAGTGCAGAACCGTCATTCATGCCCGCTTCGCTGGAGAGCGCAACGCGCAGTGAATCATCATCGCGCGCATCATTGACCGAAATCAGGCTGGCCAGCACCGGATCGGTTGGGGCGATAATGGCGGCAAAAGCCAGCGACAGCGGCCAGTTGAACGACGTCAGCGCATGAATAATCAGCGTCATGGCGCCTACGGTCAGCAACATTGCCGGAAAGGCGAGGCGAAAACCGACTCGCCAACTGTTATCCCGAAACGGCAAACGCAGCTTCAGGCCGGTAATAAACAGCGAGGCGGCCATGGTGATTTCGGTAATGTGTGCAGCCAGTTCAGGCTGCCCGATGATATCGACACGGGTTAAATCAAGCACCCAGGGACCAATAATAATCCCGGCGATAAGATACAAACCAAAGGAAGTCACTGGTCCTCGATGGATCCAGCTTGAAGACAACGACATTAACAATAACAGACCGCCGGTCAGGGCGGTCCACGCCAAAAATCCCATAACATTTCGCTTTTCAGAATAAAAATTAACTGCATTAAGCCTGGCACATTACCGGTTTGATGCAGAATTTCTGCTGACTTAAGATGGAAACAGGGCCAAAGCGTTATTTATTAGCGTTTCGTTTTTCAGCGGCTTAATCGTGCAAATGGCGGCTGAAAAGGCGCACCAGCAAACTCGCTGCCGCCGCCAGCGTCGCCAGCGTCACAACGCCGGTCCAGTGCCCGTGCTCCAGCGCAGCCGATCCCAGTGCGGCACCGGCGGCCATGCCGATAAACACCACGGTGAACAGCAGCGCGTTTAGCCGACTACGTGCCTCGGGCACCAGGCTGTAAATCAAGGTCTGATGCGCCACCAGCGTGGCCTGCACACCTAAATCGAAGCCGATGGCGCTGATCACAATCAGCGTCAGCTGACCGGCAGGCGACAGCAGCGGCAGCAGGAACATCAGCGCAAAGGCGATCATCACCAGCGACGCGCCATATTGCGTGACCCGCGCCGGGCCGACCCGATCGGCAAACATACCGGCCAGCGGCGCCGCCAGCGCACCGGCCGCCCCTGCCAGACCAAAAGCGCCCGCCACCGCGCTGTCGAGATGAAAATCGGCGTTAAGCATCAGCGCCAGCGTTGACCAGAAGGCGCTGAACGCCACCGAAAGCAGGCCCTGCGCCAACGCCGCACGTCGCAACGTCTGGTGCTCACGCCACAGGTGCCACATTGACGCCAGCAGTGACGGATAACTGACAGTGGTCGCCGGACGAATATGCGGCAGGATACGCCACAGCGCGACGCTGATCAGCAGCACGGTGGCTGCCGCCAAAAAGTACATGCTGCGCCAGCCAAAATATTCACCAACCGCCCCGCTGACCACCCGCGACAGCAAAATGCCCACTAGTAGGCCGGTCATTACGGTACCGACAATCTTGCCGCGCTGCGCTTCAGGCGCCAGCGTCGCGGCGGTGGGTACAATATCCTGCGCCACCGTTGCGGTCATACCGATCACGAAGCTGGCAATTAACAGCGCGTTCAGGCTGCCGGAAAAACCGCACAGCAGCAGCGCCGCCATCAGCATGACGCCCTTGATCAAAATAATGTTGCGACGATCGTGACGATCGCCCAGCGGGGCCAGCAGCATAATACCCAGCGCATAGCCCGCCTGCGTTAACATCGGTACGCTGCCCAGTGCGCTAATACTGGCGTGAAAATCGTCGCCCATAATGCCCAGCATCGGCTGACTGTAGTAAATCGACGCGACGCTCAGCCCGGCACCGGCGGCAAGCGTAAACACCACGCCAGCGGAAAGGGGATGTGGTGTAGCAGGCGTAGCGGACTCGGTAATATTGGCGCTCATGGTGATACTCCTCGTTGCGGTATGGCGCTATTAAACGGCATATTATTAATACGCGGTAGACCCGTGACAGACAGAACTGTTATACGAGAGGCGTATGAATACCCACTATGGCGGCGGTCCGGACCGCATTGAACTGATGCAGACCTTTATTCGCATTGTCGAAAGCGGCAGCTTATCCGCGGCGGCGATGCGGCTTAACACTACGCAGCCGACCATCAGCCGACGCCTGCAGGCGCTTGAGAAGCTGCTTGGGCTGAAGCTGATTCAGCGCACCACGCACGCATTCAAACTCACCGACGATGGCGAACGCTGTTACGCCCATGCCCGCCAGCTGCTGGAGACCTGGCATGCGCTGGCAGATGAGTTAACCGGTGCCAGTGACGATCCGGCGGGCACATTGCGCGTTCGTGCCCCGCACGCCTTTGGGCAGGATCAGTTGATTGCGCCGCTGGCGGAGTATCTGCGGCGCTATCCACAGGTTAACGTCGAGTGGATGCTGAATGACCATTCGCCCGACTTTATCGCCGACGGCGTTGACTGCGCGATTCAGGTCGGTACCCAGCTCGATCCGGCGCTGGTTGCCATCCTGCTGGCGGAGGTGCCACGCATTATCGTTGCTTCGCCCGAGTTGCTGGCGGCCCACCCATCGATTACCGAGCCAGAGCAATTAACCACTGTGCCGTGGCTGGCGTTAAGTACTTTTTATCGCAACGAAATTGTTCTCAGTCGCGGTGAGCAGGAGAAAGTGAACCTGGCGATTGCGCCGCGTCTGAGCAGCGACAGCCTGTATGCTATTCAACGCGCTGCCCGCTCCGGCCTTGGCATCGCCATCGTTTCCGCCTGGATCGTGCAGGACGATCTGGCCAGCGGCAAGCTGGTGCATCTGCTGCCCGAGTGGCAAGCCTCACCCCTGCCGGTCTACCTGATCTATCCGTGGGCAAGTTATTATCCGGCGCGCCTGCGCACGTTTCTGGCGATGATGAAAGCGGTGATGCCCGGCCTGACCGGCACCCAGGCAATTAGGTTGGGGAGCCAGGAGGGCCGCCTGGCAGACGGCTTGTTTAACAGCAGGGCGTGAGTTTGGTTCTGCCTTGCAGGCTGGCCTTTAAGGTCAACGTCTTTAAGGTCAACGTCTTAAGGTCAACGTCTTAAGGTCAACGTCTTTAAGGTCAACGGCCATTTCGTTCTGCCCTTCGGGCCGCCCGAGCAGGGGCGGCATGCGCCCCGCCCCTGCACCCCGGCTATCCGGCAAACACAACCGCCCGCCACAGGCGGGTACCCTCGTCGGTTCACATTTCTTCACGGACCGCTCGCGATTCGCTCCTGCTCAGCGCTC
>NZ_JBLYPN010000021.1:0-49599 GCF_051851875.1 Duffyella sp. Ts4
GGAACTGCCAGGCATCAAACCAGAAGGGCCCCGCGCGAAAGCGCGGGGCCCTTTCCCATGGAAAAAATAAGGCGCTCTCCGGATTGCCGGGGCGACGCCCGCCCGCGGCGGGGTCGGGGGCTTTACCCGCCGGAGCGGCCGGCGATAATGCGGCCGGCCTGCGCGGCCCCGGCGGCGCGATCCCGGGCCCGAACCAGACCCTATCCCCAAATCCACTCTGATATATATAATTTTCCTTCTCCCGCAGCCTGCGATCGGTTTCAGGTTACTTATTGCGCCCATCATACACCCGGATCAGAAGCCCTTCATTCATCTGCAATCTCCTTTACAGGCTGGTTTTAAAGCATCAATTGTAATAATTGTGCTAAATGACGTTGCTGGCATTTAACTGCAAAATGATTTTTATTTGATTATGCAGGCCTATAAAAAAGGGCCCACGCTTTACATAAGGCCCTACTGAACTCTTCACTAAAAAACCTGCACTAAAACGTACGCCAAATATCCTGTAGCAATATTATGATTAGCCATCGCGTTAAACGGATGGCGTAACAAGTACTTCGAACGTGCCGCTATAACGTCCTAAAGGATAGGTTTCGCTGCGTTGTGCAGAAACAAAATTCACCCTTACACCGCGTTGTGGATCCGGTACGTCAGAAAAGTTGGGATAAACTTGCTGATTGTATACGGGAAAGCTGGTCGCTGACTCAGCTCCATCAGGGGTAATCCATGTTGTGTTTATTTTCATACGATCGTTATTTTCTGAGATAAGATCGCTATCATTCAACGCGTTGAACCGCAGGCCAACAGAATTAGCATTACCTATGAAATGAAATGCCGGTGTTCTGGCTGTCATATAACCGCCTTGGTTCTCCAGCACCAGGCTAATTGCACCGTTCGTCACATCTCGCCCATCAACATATATTCTTACGCTGGTACTGATCTCAGCCTGAACATCAATCGATGTTTTCACAGACGTTGCTGCTTGCACCGCGGGCACTGCAGCAAATGCCAGTAAAAATCTTGTAACTATGTTCTTTATCATTTTTTGTTACCCTTCCGGAGTAATGACAGCAGTTAGCCTGTCTGTTAAACGTGTACCGGCAGCCATACCTCGAGTTTGTTTACCTTCAAGTCGAAATTGAATCTCGATCTCTTCACTGGTCACTTCGCCTGCCGGAAGCTGCCCGTAGATCCTGTCGCTGGGCACGATACTCTTACCTGCAATAATAATGTGATAAGGCATACTTTCTTCCCCAGAAGGCGTGCGGAGCTGCCATTGATTATTAGATTGCTGTGTCGATTCAAACCCCAGCCGATAGGGCAATGCATTACTGGTAGCGAGTGCTGTTTTGGTAATGCGCAAACGCGCACTGGCCAGTGCATCACGTGTGTCACCCACTTCACCGAAGCCCAGTGCAGGTTTATCAAAACGTGCAGATAACACTGAAGCATCGGAATCGAGCGCGCTAAGATCCAGATAGATCGGCGACGTTGAAGCAGTATTGCCTACAGTTTGAGCACGAAGATGACCAATTTGCAGTCGTGTTGCTGAAGCCAGCTGCATCAATGCCCGTCTTTCACCTTTAAAGGAAATCTCAGGCTGCAGGTTTATCCAGCGTTGGCGGGAAACACTTTCAAGATGCCATGACGCACCGCACAGCAGTTTTTCGGATGATATTGCATGACGAAATGAGAGCGAAAATGAAGCCACACTAAGCATGCCATTTTCACACTGCGCCGTGCCGTCAGGAAGAAGCTGAATAGCCAGTGGTTTTTCCGCCGCCTGCTGAAATTGCACTATTCCTGCTCCGCCGGTGTTGCCACCCTCCGTCAGCATTTTAAAGCCGCCGCCCGGCTGAACATAAATCACCAGTGCCGTTTCCGCGCTGACATACAGCGGTAACAGCAGCGCACTGCAGAGCAGTAATTTCATCATCTGTTTACTCCCGATGTTGGCATTGCTCATAGACATGCAGTTTGCCATCCATTTCGAATGCCAGGCGTTTGCTGACGCTTAACGTACGTGGGTGCGTGGGATAGATATTGAATGATTTCCGATCTTGTCGACCGTCAATAACCAGGTTGCGCAACTCGCTGCGCACGTTGCCGGTTGCGGTTATTGTCCACGCCTTACCCTTACAATTCAGGCTAATTCCTCTGACATGCTTGCCCTCAGGCAGATACCGTAATAGCACGTCATAACCAACGGCAAAGCGAACCTTGCCTTTATCCAGCTCCTGTTCCGGGTAGCTGGGCCGAATTCGCAGCCGATAAACTGTTTCATGACTCACCGATTTAAGCGGCAGAATCCTGACTTTGCGCTCTTCGCCATAAGGGACAATCAGCTTGCTGGGGCTAAAAAGCAACGTCGGATCCGCTGCACCCAACTCTTTGATACGATTTTCATTGTTGTCACCAGGATTAGTGACTCTGAACAACTCCAGCGTCACAAATTCATAGCGTTCGCTATCAGTGGGCGTGGCGTTATCCTGTGCTCGTAATGCCGAACGTACAGAAATAAAGTTTTCACGAGGCGTATCCTGACGTATCTCTTTCACCACCGGAAAAACCTCAATAGCCTGCACGCTGGTCATCGCTAATACGACACAGAAAGGAAGCGTGTACCATTTATTCAATTTCACAATTCACCTCACGAATTTGCATAACGCCTTGCGTCATTTTGATCTCCTGCTCAATGAGCGGGCACAGGTAAGCCTGGCCATCCTTTTGCACTGAAAGCGCGTTAAGCTGCTGATGACTTTCCAGCTGATAATCACCTACGAACAATCCTTCCTCATCGGTCATGGCATTGGCGCCAACCACGCGGGCATTGGCCAAAGGGTGCCCCGCGAGATAAAGACGGCCGGTGACGGTAAGATTTTGAGTTGCGGCGAGCCTGACGTGATAAACCTGCCCGGGCATAGCCCAGGTGGAAGGACTTGTGGTTTTTAACGTATAAAAGGCATTATTTTTAACGGTGAACAACTGCTCCGCTTTCGGCGCAATCTTTTGATAAGGCGTCATACTCAACGTGGTTTTCTGTCCACCTTTAATGATTACCGGTTCATTACTGCGGTTTCGCACTTCGAATAACTGATCTTTTGGCAGCGTACTGGCATCCACGATTAGCGCCGCAGCATTTTCCATTTTTCCGAAGGCGATCTCGCCGCCACCGACGGCGAATCCGCCGCGTTGTGAAAGATAATGTTGGCGATAATCAGAGGTGCCGAAAGATTGCGAAACACCGACAGACGTCGAACCAAAGCGGTTATCAATGCTTGCACCCGCACCGATGTTGTTGCTGTCATCTGCGCTGCGGTTGACGCTGGCGTTGACAACATACCGGCTGGCGCGATCAAAAGCCGGATTATCCAGATTGAGCGCATAGTCAGCGCCGTAATTATTTTTATGATCGTCGCTCAGACGGGTCCGCACATGTAATGCCTGATAGTGATCAAAACTTCGTTCGCGCATACCGAGCGTTAACTGAGCATAAATACGATCTTCGGTAGTGTTGTTGTAGTTATACCGGCCAACGTATTCATTAATGCCGTGGTGATAGCCCACGTCAACGCGCAGGTTAAGGCTGTCAGCCAGAGAGAAGTCGCGGTTGAGATTAATATCCCAGCTTTTAAACGCTGATTTATTCTCACGTCCATACTGCTGATAAAACGTGTTCAACCCATAGCTCAGGCTCAGGCCGATATTCCCCGGAATAAATGTCGTGGCACCAAATTGCCATGATTCAAAATCCCATGCGGGTACCACGCCAAAACGTCGATAGCCCTCTTCATCACCTTTATACAGATAGTCCCGGTAGCTGAAATTAAGCCCGAGACGGTAGAGATTCTTCATCGCGCCGAGCTGATAGCCGCGGCTTCCCTGGTCGCCGTAAATGCCATCGGCATACAGACGCTCGGCAAACCAGCTGTTTATTGGTATATCCAGACTACTACTGGCAAAAAGACGGTTATCGTCTGTTAACAGGCCGCCGCCGACGGAAAATGCAGTTGGCGACGTCCAGGCAAGTGAAACATTGCTCACCAGATGATTGCTGATGTTATAGCGGCTGTTAATGCCGGCTTTTGTGCGGGCGAGCAGTGCTCCCTGGCGCGGGTCATAGCGGCCAAACTGCAGAATGTATTCAACCTCTCCAGAGTGAAAGGTGCCGTTACGCTTGAAAAATGGCTGGCTCTTCTCCTCTCTGGCACCGTTAATAAGCCTGGATACCAGCAGTACGTCGTAGCCGCCCGCTGGCCAGCTGGCGGTATCAAGATGCTGTAGCCCTGCCGGAAACTGTTGAATATCGATCATTCGCCCCTGGCGATAGACCTCAACGGTTCCCGCCTGGGGCAAATAAATCGTCACTGGTGAAGCCGCACCGGTGCCAGCAGAAAGATAGTTGTCGCCCATGTAACCCAGCGCGATACCATCAAAACTTACGGGGTTAAAAAAACTGTAGGATGCAGAAGGCGTGCCGGTAATAAAGTTGTCGCTAAGGCGCTGCCGGCCCATTTTAAAACGTTGATTCTTATGTTCCAGATAAAGCGCCAATTCCTCAAGACTAAAATCCGTTTCGCGTGCGTAACTCCATGCGCTTCGTAGATAGGTATTTCCGGTAAAATTAAGCATTTCGCTGGCGCTCAGGCTCAGGTTATCGCCATACGAATCAGCGAGATAATTAAGGTTGTGCGCATGGACAAATCCCGGGTTGCTCTGATAAGGAATAAAGCTTTTTTCCTTATCCGGGCGATCGCTACGAAACAAATTTGCTGGCAGAATCACACGTAACGTTGCGTTGCTCTCATCAAGCATGACACCAATATCACTGTCGCCAGCGGCATCTGCAGAAAGCCGCTTCAGAGGTGCCGATAACGCGGACAATAGCGCAGCCTGAGACAGAGTAAGCGAGGTAGCATCGGCCGTAAAAATTTGTTCGGCCACCGCAATCGGTGAGAGCAGCAATACATCCTGACGATCAAAATCAACGCTAAATGTACCCAGAGAAAGATCGCCATACAGCACCTCAAAAATGCCTTGTTGACGAGCATTAAAAATATCTTCAAAACCCTTAGGCACCGGTACCGCAGTTGAGGCGATTAACGATGCCGCGCAGAAAAAACTTATTATTGTAATAAGAGTGTTTTTTATATATGTAAAATTCATTATTTCTGTCTCTTTTTTAAATAACCGGCGTTAATAAAAGAGTGAAAGTATTAGCGTACTGCCCTTTGGTATAATCTCCTGCTAATTTTTCTGATGAAAAATGAATTTTCACACCATTTTGCACATTACTTTGGCCTACGTTGCGAATAACTGGCATTCTTAAATTCTGTAGCGCCTGATAAGATTCGCCACGGAAAATAAAATCGCCGCTGAGATTAATAGAGCTGTTACCGCCAGAAACCTGAGGCAATATGAAATGGGTTTCTGCAAAAACGATATCAGCCTGATCGATATTCCCAACAATATGAAAGAAACCCGATTCCCGTTCAAATTTTTGAGAAATACCATTAACCGGCAGAGTAAAATCAAAATTATCGCCTTCAATGGGTTTGTTCTCATAATAAAGAGAAACTCTGGCTACTGACTCAGCGGAAATATCAAGCAGAAGCTGCGCATCGTTATCCGCTGATGCCGCACTGCCCCACAGTAAAATCGTGGCGGGTAATAAAGTCGCAGAAAAAAAATTCATAGTTTACAGACAGGGGCGGCCAGGCCGACCCTGTTCCTTTAACAGTAATTAAGGTTTAGCTACGACGTTGGCGTAGACGGTACCGCTATAAGAGCCCTGACCAAGCTGGTCATAGTTTCTGTCAGAAACAAAACGGAAAACGACGGGTAATTCACCATGACTGCCATTAGGCAGCAGCGTGTAATCTTTGGTATCGCCTGAGTTGGCAAACTCCTGATTACCATTGGCGCTAATGGTCGTGATATTGTAAGTCAGATCATTCAGTACGTCGCCCTGTGTACTGGTCAGGTTAAAAGCGCCACCGGTAGCAGCATTGCCATCATCAAGCGTTAACGACATCTCCAGCTTGCTGACGTCATTATTCCACAGCCTCAGAGCAGTGGTTTGCGCTTCCATTTTTCCAGATGCCGCCGGCGTTAGTTCTACCAGCATATCGGTGACAGGACGGCCGCCCGGATCGGTAATCATTGCACTGTCAGGCACGTTGGCCGTTACGTTAAACTTGGTGTCATATTTACCGGGTGTTGCTGCTGTTACAGCTAGCGGTAATAAGAGTGTGGCGATTGCAGCTAATTTAAATCTCATTTTGATTATCCTTTATCAAATAATATTTGGCCTTTTGATATCTCTGCATATCTTTTAAAAGGCATGCTTATAATGCTATGCAGCCGTTTTATTAAAAATTGCGGCACAGATTACGCTTTTATAATGCAGTGAGAGAAGGGGTTTAATCTTTATCGCTTTTTTATTTACTCTTAAAATTCACCACCCTGGTGTTGTTTATTTCTTATGGAATCTTATATTTTATTGATCCTTTAAAATGTTATGGCCAACTTCCTCAAATACGGCGCGATGCAGACTTTCTTCAAGTTCTTTAACCGTGCCCGGCAGGTAAAAGTTTTTATCTCCGACGCACTTTTTCCAGTCGGCGGTAGGACGATAATTGATCCCAATAAAAGCAATTTTTCCGGTCGACTGGGTAGTGGAAATGGCCTGGCGAATACGATTGCACATACCCGCGTTGATTAACGCTGGCGTCAGGGTGATATCTTTGGGGTCGTCAGTACCATCGGAGACAATGATCAACACCTTGCGGGAAGCCGTGCCAGTGGCAAGGGCAGACGTACCGCGTAAGACACCACTGCTCACCAGCGTGCCTCCGTAGGCTGTCATACTCTGAAGTTGATTGATTCGGGTATAATCGGTCGTCAACGGCACTTTCCAGCTCGAGCTGCTTTTCAGGCAGTTACTTGGTAACACCGCAGAAAGTGGAATATTGATACTGTTCACAGGAGTAGGAATGGCAGCTACCGTGGCGGCGACATTGATGTTGTTTTGAAATTGCAGGGTTGGATTTTTGGCCAGTATGTCCGGCGGCATCGGCCTGTAGGGAACAAAAGGAAAGTCGCAGCGACTGCCCTCTTTTGTTCCCCAGCCAAATGGCACCAGGCCCACCTTATTGCCGACATCATATTGGTATAGCTCGCGTGCCAACTGCAACACAATGCGTTTTAATTCGCTGAGTTTGGTGCCGCGGGTACCAAAAGGCTCATTCATTGACCCTGAAAAATCGACCACAAACATCACATCCACGCTGGAGCGAAACTTACGCGCAGCGCCATTGCCACCTATCAACACATCTTTGTCAAAAGTGGGGAAAAAAGTTGAGGAGAACCAGGAGGTCTGTTGAGTTTGGCCACTTACCCGGTATTCGACATAGGAAAGGTTGCCGGGGCTAACGCCATTTCTCACCACCACGGTTGGACGCAGCACTGCTTTTTCCCGCGGCATGTACGCAGCGAAATAGGCCTGTGCCAGCGTGTAGTTACGTTGGGCGCCAGCGCCATTATTTTCAGCGGTAAGCGCCAGCGCAGCCTGTTCCATCGCATCAGACAAGCGGGCGCGCTCGGCAATATAGCGCGATCCCTCAAGACCTAATATTGAAATACTAAACAGGAAGCCGGACAGTATGACAAAACCAATGGCAAAGGCGCCTCGCCGATCGTCCCGGAAATCACGCAATAATCGTAATGGCGTATTAAGCATGTTCATGATGGTTCCTTGTGATATCAGAAGAACGGCCCGTCCTTCTTTTTCCTGTGATGCGCACATCAAGCAGGCTGCAGTCAGTACGACATCGACGCGATGTGAACCCTTTTCAGCGCGCCATGACAATAGCGAAAGAGGACAGCACCGGATGCTCCTCTTCTGACGTTAACCGTGTGTACATGCTCTGCGTCGGCAAACAGACCGTGACCTGGTAAAGCGGTACCCAGCGGCCATAGCTGCCTCGCGGTGACAAATCGATCAACTTATCCAGCGGCACCTTTGGCATACAAGCTTCACCCGCAGGCCATTTGCGATAGAGTCGAACGGTTTTACGATTATCATTTTGCCCGGTGGGATCGACGAAATGTACTTCCTCGACATACAGCGATAACCGGGAGAGGTCCGCTGACGTTTGCATATCCAACAGCATGCGTCGCGCCAGCGCCTTAATTTTAATCACGTCGTTCTGCTGTAGTTCTTCTCTTCCTGCAAAGAGTTGAATGCGTTCTCGCAGAACGCCAGCAACGGAATAAGAGGTGCGGTCAAGTTTGCCGGTCATTGCCTGGCGCACCATTAAATCGGCAAAAAACACCAGAAAAACGATCAGGAACAGCATGATAAAAACAAACTCAACGGCTATCGCACCGCGTCGATCAGTGCATAAACTGGGAGCGTTCATATTCTTGTACAAAGATCACCTCACGATTCAATAAGCTGTCGGCCCAAAACCCCGGGAAAAGGAAAAACATCGGTTCATAGCGATATTTAACCTGATAGCGTGCAATGGGTTGGTTACGGTAATTGCCGCTACTGCCGCCGCTGTTATTCATCTCATCAATGCTGCTGGCATAACCCATGGAGATATCCACCGCGTCCGAATTGGTCAGAAAGCGCCAGAGCGCGCCCGTTTGACGAAGCATGCGATCTTCAAAGCGCGTACGGTAATCACCGCTGGTGCTTGAGGGCACATTCTTGGCATCTTTGGCCGCTTCTGAAACCGCCAGATCGATAACCGACGAGACATAGGCCAGACGGCCTACTTCAGCGATAAAGAAGACGGTAAAAACAAAAAAGATAATCGTAAGGGCGAATTCAATCGATGCGGTTGCCGTGCGATCTTTAATAAATGAATAAACGCTTCGCATTAGCCAAATCCTCTGCCGGAAGGGGGAGATATTTGTGCCAGAGCGTTAATTAATGCCTCTGGCTGCGGCGAAAGATTCTCGTCGCGAATAATTTCTCGTGCATAACGTCTGTCACCGACTTTGACCAGCGCCAGCACCAGGTTGCGCATCAGCCGATCGTGTTTGCGCCCACGTAAATATTGCGGCAATAGCAGGTTGACGGCATCCTGGTAGCGACCATCGATCATGGCGAGCATGGCCAAATTATTCAGCGCAATATCATCAGCGATAAACAGCGAACGCGCCCGCTGCAATGATTTCTGCGCTTCTGTCAGCTGGCCATTTAATGCCAGCGCGACGCCACGAAGATTCCAGGCTTCAGCATGTTGTGGCTCACGCTGCATTATTTTTTCCGTTGCACGTACCGCTCGCGGGTATTCGCCCAGGGCGATCAGGTTTTGCGCCTGCAGCAGGTAACGCGGAATATCCGGATTATTCAGCAGCGGCTGCAGCGTCTGCAGTGAGCTTTTATAATCGCCAGACAAGTAATAATTACGTGCCAGCTTCATTCTGATTGCGGGATCGTCTTTTTCTCTCAGCCAGCTGCGATAAAGCGTAATCAAACCGTTGTAGTTATTAACCTTGAGCAGGATCTCTTCCTGGCTCTTTGCCTCCTGGCTATCAAATGTTTCGGGGCGTGCGCATCCAGCCAGCAGCAGGGCACAGAACAGCAGGCTTATTTTTTTAAAACAGTGCATTTTTCATAATCCTCAAAACACCAGGCGCGGCAATTAAAATGGTAATGGGAAACATGATGAACAGGATCAGCGGAATGCTCATGCGCGCTGAGAGCTTGCCGACTTTTTCCTCAGCGCTCAGCAGTTGCAGTTCACGCATATCGCGAGAGAGTTCAATCAGGTTGTCGTAGAGTGACGTGCCGTAATGCACGCTTTGTTGCAGGGTGGCGCAAAACATACGCATTTCGGTTTTATCTACCATGCGATAGAGTTCGCCCAGCGCTTCTTCCATACCGCTGACGTCTGCCCGTTTGGTTAACAGGCGCATCAGGCTGGAAAGATTGGCATCAATTTCTTCGCCGTTACGGGTAATGAACTTAATGGCATTTTCTACCGTCATACCGGCCTGAATGCAGACCGCCAGCAGGTCAACAAAATAGGGCAGTGCGTCCATCATTAGCTTATAACGCTGCGTAATTGCAGGCTTTTGTAACAGCCCTGGAATCACAATAATCAACACTAATAACAGCAGCATCACCATTACCAAATCCTGCGCACTCAGCGTAAACAGGCCGCTTTGCTCTGTGAGCGAAATAACTGCCATTACACACACCAGCGTGCCCATTTTTAGACTGAGTTGAGTATCAAGCTGCTTTAACAGGCTTAGCCAGCTGCTGTTATCGATAAGGATATTGTCCACATCGATAGTGCTTTGACGGACGTGTTGTCGATCTTTCTCCACGCCAGCAATGATGCGCTGCTGCTGGCGCAGCCGATAATGATGGCGGCAGGCCATGAAGGCGATAACAAAACCTGAAAGCAGCATCAGCAGATAAAAGAACATCGTCATACTGCTCTCCTGAGCAACAGCCAAATGATCAGCATGCCGATACATTCACTGGCAATAACGTAATAGAGGATGAGCTGACCGGTTGGGTCATTAATAATAAAATCGAAATTCTCCGGGCTGAGATACTTCATGCCGCAGAAAAAAAGCAGCGGTATAGCCGCCACAATTTTTGCTGAGGCGCGCGCTTCTGAGGTCATCGCCAGTTTACGCCGAGACATATTGCGGCTGTTGGTGACAATGCGATTCAGCCGCGCAATCAGCATACGCAGCTGTCCACCGTGTTGCAGGCTAATCAGCATTACGGCGACAAAGAAATAAAATTCCCGATAACGGTATTCGCGGCAGGCGTCATTGAGCACACGCTCAGGCTCTTCGCCGAGATTCAGGCGGCGATCGATACGGCGAAAGCTGTTGCCCAGCGGGCCTTCAATACTTTCGCCACAGCGATGCAATGCCTGATGAATACTGTTGCCAGCAGAAATAGAGGCATTGATCACCGACAAAACCTCTGGAAAGGCATTTTCAAAATAGCGGCGTTCAAGCGTGCGGCCAATGCTGATTTGCGCCATAAACAGCAGCGGCAGGATCATGGGAATGAACAGCCACAGCCGAAACTGCAGCCAGTTGGCGTTGAGAAACAGCAGTGCACACAGGGTGGCAATCGCCGCCAGCGCGCCTTTGCTCTCTTTTAAGGTGCGATTACCCAGCGCATAACTTTGCCATTCCAGCCAGCGCGCCTGCATATAGCGTAAGGGAGGAAAGACCGTGCTGCTGGTATGACGGGGGATAATGGCGTGGCGTAATTTGTTCCAGCTGCGGTAATTGAGCAGCAGCAGCACGATTCCCGCCAGCAGAATAAAATAAGCCATGACTTACTCCATTCCAAAGAGCTGCTTCAGCTCGTCGGACAGGCTGAACATGGCTGCATTGCGCATGACTACCGAGCGCAGCAGCAAGCCGTGATTTAAGAATTCACCCTGGATGCGGCCTTCAGGTGTGCGCTCGGCGTGCGTCGCGAAGGTGAAAATATCCTGCAGAATGACCCGTTCACCTTCGATGCCCATGACTTCACTGATGTGCATGATTTTTCGTGAACCGTCGTTGAGGCGCGAGACCTGAATAACCAGGTTAATAGCGGAAACAATGTTGCGACGCACCGATTCCATGGGAATGTGCATGCCTGCCATCATCACCATATTTTCCAGACGTGAAATGGCGTCGCGTGGGCTATTGGCATGCAGGGTGGACATTGAGCCGTCATGACCGGTATTCATCGCCTGCAACATCTCAAAGGTTTCTTCACCACGGCATTCGCCGACGATGATGCGATCCGGTCGCATCCTCAACGCATTAACCAGCAGAGCACGCATGGTGATTTGACCGGTGTTTTCCAGTCCGGCCAGGCGCGTTTCCATGCGCAGTACATGAGGCTGCATCAGGCGCAACTCCGCAGCATCTTCCATCGTGATGATGCGCTCGCTGGAGTCGATATATTTCGACAGCGCGTTCAATAGCGTGGTTTTACCGGAGCCGGTGCCGCCCGAGATAATGATGTTGGCGCGGCAGCGGGTAGCAATAATAAGAAAGTTAGCCATCTGGCTGTTGAGCGCGCCGAAGCGCATCAAATCCGTCAGCTCAATGTTATTTTTACCAAACTTACGGATTGAAATTGAGGTGCCGTCGAGCGCAATCGGCTGAATGGCGACGTTAAGGCGGCTGCCATCCGGCAGGCGAGCATCGACCAGCGGACGACTCTCATCCAGGCGTCTTCCTACCCGCTGCACCAGCCGTTTGGCAATATCCGTCAGCTGTTGATTATTGATAAATCGAGCGCTGGAAAGCTCAAGTTTGCCGGCACGTTCAATGTAAATCTGGCCGGGACCGTTTACCAGAATATCGCTGATCTCATCATCTTCCAGCAGCGTGCGCAGAGGTCCAAAGCCGGTGATCTCATCCGCCATGACCTCCGCCATCGCATGCTGTGCCTGACTGTTGAGATAAAGGTTTTGGCTAAGGATAACCTGCTCGAGAATGCGGTTCATCTCTGCCAGCAGCAGCGTGCGATCCTGGACCAGCTGCTCAATTTTATTGACGTCGATGTTCTCCATGACGCCTTCGCGTAAGGTTTCCTGTAGCTCCAGGCTTATGTTCATTTACGGATCCTTGTCATCGGTAGGAGACGTTTCAACAGGGAAGAGGAGGTTGCTGGCGATTCGCCAAGGATCTGCCGCACCAGCATATCGATCTGTGGGATCGTGTGTGCAGCAGCGATCGCCTGTTTACGCTGATAGGGGATCAGCATGTCGATATGGCGCCCCAGCAGCGATACAATATCTTCCTGACTCAGCATGTCTGCTGTGTACGGACGCACGTCGTTAAGGCAAAGCAGCAGACGGCGTGATTTCTGCCTGGCGCGATTAATGGTCTCAACCAGTTCCATAACCTGCCGCACCACCCGCACCGAGGTCATTGAGCGATCCAGCACCAAAACCAGGCAGGCGGAATGTTCAGCAGTGTGGCGCTGTACCTCTTTGGTCAACGTGTGAATAGCCTGTTCAAAAATCACGAAGTTAAAATTGAAAAAGCTTTCGCTGGTTAAATCAGGTAACTGAGTCTGCCGGGCGAACATCACCTGCAGGTGTTTGCCTACTGAGGTCACTTCCTGGGCGAGCTTTTTACCGGCCAGTAAATCGAGATCCTGAGAAGCCGCGGCGCCTTGAATCATCAGCGTCGGTACCTGACGCAGCTGGGCAATGCGGTTAGCTATCTGCCAGGCCAGATAGGAGCCCCCGGTACCGCCTTTGCAACCCAGGATGCTGATGCTGATAGCATTGCGTCGAACGCTGAGGGTAAGTCCATTGACGGCGGCTTCAGTAATGGCATCACGCTGCGCAAAAAGGTTGAAGTAGCGCATGCCATGATCGGCGAAGCGCTGTGCCAGCGTGATCGAATCACTGTCGCCTACCACTCCGCACCAGACACTGCGTGGCACCAACGCCAGCAGAGCGGTAATAATCTGCTCCGGCAAGCGGTCCTGCTCAATGTCCACCAGCAGACCATAGGTTCCCGCAGGGATATCCAGATGCGTGATAGCGGTTATGTGGCGCGTTATGATCTCTATATGCGGAAAACCGGCCAGGCGAAGCAGACTGGCCAGATCCTGGCTTCTTTCTGGCTGCGCAGAAATGACATAAAACACTCTTTCAGCCTGGGAGGATCGCTCCTCCTTTTGGGGAAATAACAGCATCTGACTCGCACCTCAGAAGAAATATTTTTCGGGATTCACCAGCGATGAGCTCAGCGCATTATTGAGTGCACAGCCGGGGTCATCACTGGCATCAAAACGCCAGTTCTGGGTGGCATAGGTGCATTCGGGCAGGCGAAGCTGAATACGTTCAATTTGTATTTCAATACCGGCAAGCGGCTGAGAGCGAAAGATGCCGCGTTCCAGTTGCAACCTGATGCGCTCGGGCGACAGGTCGCGCGCAATCAGGCGCTGGCGTAAGATTTCTGCTTCCTGAGTGAATGCCGGATCTGACCAGAGCAGGCGAATTTGTCCGTTGAAGTTGTCGCCGGTTATGTCCAGTACGTTGTTCAGTGCGGCTTCGCGCGCGGTTTCACTGCTCTCAAATACGCTAACAAACTGTTCGCTGATGTGCGGCAGATCGCTGGCGGCATGGGGGCTGGTGGCTGTTATCCAGAGTGGAAATAACAGGCAGACGTAAGCGCATCTCATTTTATAAACCCTCCTTGTTCGACAAATTGCTCAGCCAGCTGGCGGTTACGGCGATCGCTAATGCCGTCGACGTTCAGAAAACGAGCAAGCGTTGAAGTACGCTGGAAATCGGGCAGGGTGATTTGTCGGGCCGTCACGGGCTTGACCAGGTTGACCGTAGCGACGACGATCAGCTCGCTGTGTGAACGCTCGGTTTGAGCATGACGAAACAGTGCACCAAGTAGTGGAATATCACCGATGAATGGCAGGCGAGAAAGCGCTTCACGTTCGTTTTGGCTCAGCAAACCGCCCAGTAAAAAGCTTTCGCCGTCAGCCAGCTCAACGGTGGTTTTGGCTCGTCGCGTTTGAAACGCGGGAAAAGACTGTGCGGCATCTATGTTGTAAGCGCCATCAACGCTGCTCACTTCATGTCCAAGCGTCACGCGGATACGCTGGCTGTCGCTTACCCGCGCACCCACATTGAGTTTTATGCCGAATTCTTTGTACTGCACTGATGTACCGCTGACCGAGCTGAAAACGATCGGCACCTCGCCACCCACTAAAAACTCAGCCGTTTCGCCGGAAATCACCGACAGATTAGGCTCAGCCAGCACACGAGCTACGGTGTCGTTGCGAATTGCCTGCACCATGCTGCTAAGCGTGTCGGCGCTGAATTTTACAAAGCGAAAGGTGCCCGGCGTGAGGCTGCCGTTAGCGCTACCAATGGTGCCCCAGTCAATTCCGACGTTGTCGGTAAAGCTTTTAGTGACCTCAACCACGGAAAGCTTCACGTTGATTTGGTTGGTTACCGGCAGTTTCAGCTTATTGATGACGTCCTGATACACCACCTCATCCAGCCAGCTTGAGCTGTCGTTACCGCCGCCGCCAGCGTCTGCGGCTACATCAGTTACCTGCTTTTTATTCACGATACGTTGCGCGCCAACGCCTTCTCCGACAATTTGATAAATTTTGTCGCGATCGTCCTCCGTGGCTGCTGTACCGCTTAATACATAAGTTTTGCCTAACTTTTGAATCGTGACCCGACTGTCGGGCGCCACCTCACCAATACGTTTTTGTACCGCTCCGAGCATCGGATCTACCACTAAGGTGACGCGCAACAGTTGCTCACTGGCCTGATCAAGCACGTTCAAATCGGTACGGCCATTTTCCTGGGCGTAGACAAGCAAGCTTTTTTCACCAATGACTTCGTAATCAGCAACGCGTGGAGAGGTGATAAACACCGTGGCTATACGTTCTGCAGTCTGAAACATATGGGAATCGCCAGGTTCCATATAAAGCTCCTGCGCAATAGCCGTTTGAGAAAGCAGTATGCTGGTGGCCAGAAAAAAAATACGACCTGATACAGAAAGCAATTCTGCGAATGGTGCCATGACACAATGTCGTTTCACTTATTACCCCTTAATTCCCGAACCGCATGAAACTGCGGTAAGACTTCGGACAGCGTTATCTTTTTATTCAAATTCTCATCATTACCCTGTGAAGGAAAAATAAGCAGTTCACCTGATTTCTCCACTACCTTGAGTTTGGTTAATTGTGGTAACGACAAGCGAAGCAGCACCTCACCGATAGGTGCATTATCATTGAGTGATGTGTTTTCTGAACGCTTATACTGTTTAATATTGATAACATCGACGGAGTCCATCAGCTTACTGATAACGTAACGTTTATTCTCTTTTGTGGTACTGCTGTCTTCGTTACCCAATTTAAAGTTAATGGTCTTAGCCGTATTGTCCTCTTCTATTCTTAAAAATAAAGAAACTTTCTCACCAATATTAAGCGTTGAGAGTAGATAAGAATCATCTGTGCTGAGATGGACAGCGTAAGGGAATTCACTTTGCTTCAGACTATTCTGTATAAAGGTTTTACTTTCTGGTGATTCTATCATTTCAGGAATGATAGCACTGCCTTTAGCTATATTATTACGCACCAGAGAACCATTAAGTCTTCCGCTGTTATTTAAGGATAGTTCACGAATATCTTGCGCATCTTTATCGATCTCAATCTCTCGCAGGCGATATCCGGATGCGTTTAATATCTCATAATGATTCAAATCGCGCGTAGCCTCAGCAATAAATATTGAACGTTTATCACTTGAGGTGTTCAATTTTTCAGCAGGAGGCAGTAAGCTTTCTTTTTTCTGTAAGAAGATACCAGTTATTCCAACGGCAATAACAATCAGTGAGGTAAAAAAAAGCATTCTGTGATTCATGACCGATCCTCGTTACTGTACTGCAATCGTGGTTGGATAAATTAAAATAAAGGCCAGCGACATAGCGACAGCATAAGGCACGCCGTGATCCAGCGTACTTCTGCGAAATGCAATCAGTCCGACAATGGCAATAACACCGCCAAATAAAAGTGTAGTTATCAAAAATGTGAGCAAAAAAGAATTGAAAAAGGCTAAAGACAATATCGTTAGCAGTTTTACATCGCCACCGCCCATGGTATGAAACATAAAAAGAATAAAGCACAGGATAAAAACAATAAAAGCCGCGGCGATGTTAGGCATTTTCTCCTGCATGATAAAAAGTGGAATAAACAATAAAATCAACATCAACAGGCTGAAATGGCTGATGATGCGTGTTGTGATATCTTTCCATGCTATATACAGCAGTAAGAGCGAAACGAAGAAAAAATCCAGCTTAATCCACCAGTCCATGTTACTGCTCTTAAAAAAATTTATAAAAGCTGTAAAAACCCAAAGGATGAGCTTTTACAGCAGAGTGCTCGTAATGATTTTCTAAGCAGCGCAGCCCAGCTTATGGTGCCTTTTGACTTATATCTCTAATGGCACTGCCGATTGTATCAAATGCTTTCTTCAGTTCGCCCAGTAACCCCGTACTTTGAGAACCTAATACCAGACTTAGCAGAGTAGCAATTGCAACACCGATAAGTGCATATTCAATTGCTGTTACGCCACGTTTATCACGTGTCAATGCACGTAAGTTCATCAGAGTAAAAATATAACCACGGTTAATAATATCTTGCATTTTCTTTCTCCTTAATTTTCCGCCTGTCCTTTTGTTGGACATCATAGTGCCGACTGCCTTCACCTGTTAGCAGAGGACATGAGCATTTAACGAAATATTGTCTACGCTGTCCCTGGAGAGATTATATTATTTTTTATTTTTCATTGTTATTTATCAACCGGCATGATGTATTTCACAACCAATACTGTAAGTGTCGTTAGCCAACAGACGGCTAATATCGCCATGATTGAAATAAAATGATCAAAGCGACTTTTAGCCGGTTTTTTGGGTACTGCTTTGATGCTTGCCATTGACGTAGCTTCATGTTCCGCGGGTAGCGATACGTCCTCATGTTCAACAGCTATTGCCGGATGTTGTTTTTCCTTCACTGCAAGCGGCTTAACGGTGACCTTTCCGGTATATTTCACTCCCCGACGAGGAATCGTTTTAATCAACGCGCCTGACAAACCTACCAACTCAAATGCTTTACGTAAGGCATATATTTGTCCGTAATAACTGCTGTCACTGACGACACCACGTTGCTCGTGCCAAATCTGGTTGATGATTTTTTGTTTGTCATTCTCTCCATCCAACAGAAGGATTAGAAACCGGTAACTGTTTTCCGACAGGTTGACCACGTGCCCTGACAGGCTGATCAAAAACCGTTTCTCCGGGAGAAACTGTACGCCGTTATCAAGAAAGAAGATTAATTCATTGTGTTCGGATCCATTTGCCATAACGTTTCCTTAATAATTACTGATACGTTGCACGTTTTAGTCCTGTTTTGATTTAGTGATCATAGCAAGACGTATCGAGTAGCTATGTGCACATTATAATTATGCTGTTTTTCATTGCATCTCATTAAACCTCATTAAAGCTCTTTAGCTTACCAACGCAAAATTTTGAGCAAGATGAGAACAGTGATAGAAAGCCAATAATAGATAATTAAGAAATAATAATATATTTTATTAATGAATTTTAGTATGCCAATTTTGTATATTACTCATTAGATGATTACGTGTCTTTCCGATTTTTATCCTGGGCAGGTTTATGGAGGAATATACGTTATGATTTCGTCGAAAGATATCTCATTAGTTCGATGTTGATTAAAAAAATCAGCAAGTTAAAGAATTTGATGCGCTGTTATCGACTTAATCGTCATTATATGAAATGAATTCATTGTGTTTGATATTTTTTAATTATTACTTGCTATCATTTCACTAAGAACGTTCTTGAATATTATTTGAGACCTGTCTTTTAATCATCAGCGCAGTGTCTTTATTGCCTGGTTTTTCCTCACGATGAGCGACAAGAATTGTACCCGGATGACGCATTGACCGCGGAACGCAGCGGCAAAATCTCCTGCCCGCTATGACAGGGATCGGGTACACTACGAGGCAGATAATTCAGTCAGTCAGGGCGTTATGATGTCTCTTTCTCCTACCTCTTTAGTATCCTGGAATACCTTTCATATTGATGTAAATGCAGCATCAGTTAACGTTGCCGACAATAGCGAAACGCTGGCGCATCTGTGGCAGGCGAGTCAGCGCCGACAGGAGCCTGTATTGCTGTTGGGCGAGGGCAGTAATGTGCTTTTTCTGGAGGACTTTGCCGGACAAGTCATTATCAATCGTATTAAGGGTATTGAGATAACAGAAAAGGAACATGCCTGGCATCTGCATGTTGGTGCAGGTGAAAACTGGCATCAGTTGGTTGAGTACGCGCTGAAAAAAGGGATTCCAGGACTGGAAAATCTTGCCATGATTCCTGGCTGCGTTGGATCCGCGCCGATTCAAAATATTGGTGCTTACGGCGTTGAGCTTCGGCAGATTTGTGAGTATGTCGATGTACTGCATCTGGCATCGGGAACGCAAGAGCGTTTGTCTGCCGAAGGTTGTCAATTTGGCTATCGTGACAGCATCTTCAAGCACCATTATCAACAGGGCTACGCCATCGTTGCAGTAGGCTTTGTGCTGTCGAAAGCCTGGACGCCGGTAATGACCTATGGCGATTTGACCCGCCTGGATGCTGACAACGTTACGCCGCAGCAAATCTTCGATAGCGTATGCCAGATGCGGAGCAGTAAATTGCCCGATCCCAATGTAACCGGTAATGCAGGAAGCTTTTTTAAAAATCCTGTTGTCACGGCCGAGCAGGCAGCAGAGATCCAGCGAGCCTATCCTCATGCGCCTGTTTATCCACAGCCGGAAGGGACAATGAAACTGGCCGCGGGCTGGCTGATTGAACAGTGCGAACTGAAAGGGTTTCAGATTGGCGGTGCCGCAGTGCATCGCCAGCAGGCGCTGGTATTGATTAATCAGCATCAGGCAACGGCTCAGGATATCGTGGCGCTGGCGAAAACCGTACGCGAACGTGTCGGGGAAAAATTTTCTGTCTGGCTGGAGCCTGAAGTCCGATTTATCGGTGCCGGCGGCGAACGTAATGCAGTTGAGGTAATTTCATGAAGGACCACACTATCCCTTTAAAGCTGGTTGCTGCGCTTGCTGACGGTGAGTTTCATTCTGGTGAGCAATTGGGCGAAGCCTTGGGCATGAGCCGTGCAGCGATCAACAAGCATATGCAAACGTTGAAAAGCTGGGGGCTGGATGTTTACACGGTAACCGGCAAGGGTTATAGCCTGCCAGGTCCAATCCAGCTATTAGATGAAGCGGCCATTCTTGCCCGTCTTCATCAGCCTAACCTGGCAATCATTCCTGTTATTGATTCAACGAATCAATATTTGCTGGATCGTCTGAGTGAGTTGCAGTCGGGTGATGCCTGTATTGCTGAATATCAACAGGCCGGACGCGGAAGGCGCGGGCGGCAGTGGTTCTCACCTTTTGGCGCCAACTTATATATGTCGATGTACTGGCGATTAGAGCAGGGCCCGGCGGCGGCGATGGGACTGAGTTTAGTCATCGGCATTATCATGGCTGAAGTATTACAGGCGTTGGGTGCGCCGGATGTCAGAGTTAAATGGCCCAACGATCTCTATCTTAAGGACCGGAAGCTGGCGGGCATCCTGGTTGAGCTTACGGGTAAAACTGGCGATGCCGCACAGATTGTTATGGGTGCTGGCATCAATCTGGCGATGCGCTCTGCTGATGCGGCACAAATTAATCAGGGATGGATTAATCTGCAGGAAGCTGGCATTGCGATTAATCGCAATGAACTGGCGGCAAAGCTCATCAACAGTCTGCGTGAAGCATTAGCGCTCTTCGAGCAGGAGGGGCTGGTGCCCTTTATCGGTCGATGGGCTGCGCTGGATAACTTTATCGATCGGCCGGTGAAATTGATCATGGGCGATCGGGAAGTCTATGGGATAGCTCGGGGTGTTGATAAACAGGGTGGGTTGTTGCTGGAGCAGGAGGGAGAAATCAAATCCTGGATGGGCGGCGAAATCTCATTGCGACCTCAATAATAAAAAAGCCTGCTTCTCGCAGGCTTTTTTTATGCGGCTACTTTCGTAGCCTGACCAAATCCACCGCATGATTAGCGCTTTTGGTCATGATCAAGCTGGCGCGTTCGCGAGTGGGCAGAATATTTTCACGCAGGTTAAGCCAGTTAATCTCTTTCCACAGGCTGGTTGCCACATCAATCGCCTGCTCCTCTGACAACTGAGCATAGTGATGAAAGTAGGAGTCGGGATCGGTAAACGCGCCCTGACGGAATTTGAGAAAGCGGTTGATGTACCACTTTTCCAGCATCGCCTCCGGCGCATCGACATAGATAGAGAAGTCGACGAAGTCAGAGACAAAGACATGATGCGGATCGTGCGGGTAATCCATGCCGCTCTGCAGCACGTTCAGCCCTTCCAGAATCAAAATATCAGGCTGAACTACCACTTTGTCGCCATCGGGAATGACATCATAAGTCAGGTGAGAATAAACAGGAGCGGTGACCTGAGGAGCACCCGATTTAAGGTCGGAAACAAAATTGACCAGACGATGCATGTCATAAGAGAGCGGAAAGCCCTTTTTCTTCATCAGACCGCGTTCTTTTAACACCGCGTTAGGGTGCAGAAAGCCATCGGTGGTAATCAATTCAACGCGGCGATGCTCAGGCCAACGGCTCAACAGTGCCTGTAAAACACGTGCAGTGGTGCTTTTGCCGACGGCGACGCTGCCAGCGATACTGATGATATAGGGGATCTTTTGGCCATCGGTACCAAGAAACTGCTCCAGCGCCCGCTGGCGACGCAGGTTGGAACTAATATAGAAATTGAGCAGGCGCGATAACGGCAGATAAATTTCCGCTACTTCTTCCAGCGACAAATCTTCATTAATCCCTTTAAGACGAGCAATTTCATCTTCTGTTAACGTCATTGGAACGGAGTTGCGCAGCGCTGCCCACTGCTTTCTGTCGAACAGCAGGTAAGGAGTGGTAAGCGAATTATTAATTTGGCTCATAAGCACGCTTCTGCCAGCAAATATTGATTGGCTCATCTGCTACGTTCGGAAATTGTACGCAGAAGAACACGTATTTCCAGGCGATTTGAGATAAACGAAAAAAACAATGGGCAGGAGGTTAACACCACTGTAACGAGAAAAAGAAGGAAAATGATCAAACTCCAGCAGCATTGCCCGCGGTTATTCGGTTTCAATATCTTTAAGGCGATGAACGGCTCTTGTGTACTGCTCAGTGGCTTTTGCCCTTCCTATATAGATACACAGCGCAACAGCGGAAAACAAAATCCATGTGTGGATAAATGGAGGTTGCGGCCACAGATACGAGGCAAAAATGGCAGTCTGCTCGTGTGAAAAAGAAGATAAAAGCTTTGTTTATCTGCTTGCAAACGAAAAACGAGTCTGACGGGCACTAAACTTATTGCTTATGAAGCGAAGAGAAATGACAAATTCGTTGGATTTTTGCCCAATAAAATAGCGTTCGCAGGTCGTTTTGCGGATAAATGCACAAAAAACAGGCGAAAGAACATTTTTCGCGATTTTTTTGTTGCATCGAACCGCCGGTCTTCCTAGAATGCGCGTCACTTGATGCCGGCTTAGCTCAGTTGGTAGAGCAACTGACTTGTAATCAGTAGGTCACCAGTTCGATTCCGGTAGCCGGCACCATCAAGTACCCGGTGGGGTTCCCGAGCGGCCAAAGGGAGCAGACTGTAAATCTGCCGTCACAGACTTCGAAGGTTCGAATCCTTCTCCCACCACCATTTCATTCCTCAGGGAGTGAAGCAGATAGGCACCATGTTTATCTGCACCGGTGAGGTTAATATAACCCACCAACGAATTCAGACTGCGCTAAGGTGCAGTCAACGCATGTCAATAAACTGGCATGTAAGAATAATAAGAGCGCTTCTCTTACTATTCGCAAGCTCCAGAAAGAACAGGTAGCCGAGTTCCAGGATGCGGGCATCGTATAATGGCTATTACCTCAGCCTTCCAAGCTGATGATGCGGGTTCGATTCCCGCTGCCCGCTCCAGATGTGCTGATATGGCTCAGTTGGTAGAGCGCACCCTTGGTAAGGGTGAGGTCCCCAGTTCGACTCTGGGTATCAGCACCACTTCTTTATCTCCTTCCCTGATTCTTCTCTGTATCAATAATTCAACATTCAGGCTTATCCTGGTTGATGTGGTGATATCACCGATTTATCCGTGTCTTAGAGGGACAATCGATGTCTAAAGAAAAATTTGAACGTAAAAAACCGCACGTCAACGTCGGTACTATCGGCCACGTTGACCACGGTAAAACTACCCTGACTGCCGCTATCACCACCGTTCTGGCGAAAACCTACGGTGGTTCTGCTCGTGCATTCGATCAGATTGATAACGCACCGGAAGAAAAAGCACGTGGTATCACCATCAACACGTCTCACGTTGAGTATGACACCCCGACTCGCCACTACGCGCACGTTGACTGCCCGGGCCACGCCGACTATGTGAAAAACATGATCACCGGTGCTGCCCAGATGGACGGCGCAATTCTGGTTGTTGCTGCGACTGACGGCCCAATGCCGCAGACCCGTGAGCACATCCTGCTGGGTCGCCAGGTTGGCGTTCCTTACATCATCGTGTTCATGAACAAGTGCGACATGGTTGATGATGAAGAGCTGCTGGAACTGGTTGAGATGGAAGTACGTGACCTGCTGTCACAGTACGACTTCCCGGGCGACGACACGCCAATCGTTCACGGTTCAGCGCTGAAAGCACTGGAAGGTGACGCTGAGTGGGAAGCGAAAATCATCGAGCTGGCCGGTCACCTGGATAACTACATCCCGGAACCAGAGCGCGCAATCGACAAGCCGTTCCTGCTGCCAATCGAAGACGTGTTCTCTATCTCAGGTCGCGGTACCGTTGTGACCGGTCGTGTAGAGCGCGGCATCGTTAAAGTCGGCGAAGAAGTTGAAATCGTGGGTATCAAGGATACCGTGAAATCAACCTGTACCGGCGTTGAGATGTTCCGTAAGCTGCTGGACGAAGGCCGTGCGGGCGAAAACTGCGGTATCCTGCTGCGCGGTATCAAGCGCGAAGATATCCAGCGTGGACAGGTACTGGCCAAGCCAAACACCATCAAGCCACACACCCAGTTCGAATCAGAAGTGTACATCCTGTCGAAAGACGAAGGCGGCCGTCATACTCCGTTCTTCAAAGGCTACCGTCCACAGTTCTACTTCCGTACAACTGACGTGACCGGAACCATCGAGCTGCCGGAAGGCGTTGAGATGGTAATGCCAGGCGACAACATCAAAATGGTTGTTACCCTGATCCACCCAATCGCCATGGACGATGGTCTGCGCTTCGCAATTCGCGAAGGCGGCCGTACCGTTGGCGCGGGCGTTGTTGCTAAAGTTATCGCTTAATCGCTGATAATATTTGACGCAACACAGTCAGAGAGGGCATCATTTGATGCCCTTTTTGTACGCTGTAACATAGAACCTGGCTCATCAGTGATTTTCAATCATAATCATTGTTGAGACAGGCTCTGTCGCACGGCGTCGGATACCGGTAAATGTTGCACGAAAACCGGTTTGGATGCCTCGCAGTGCGGGGTTATTGAGTTTCTGATTTATTGTGGCAGGTTGGTTTATGAGTGCTAATACCGAAGCTCAAGGGAGCGGGCGCGGCCTGGAAGCGATAAAGTGGGCAGGCGTTGCAGTCTTGCTCATCGTGGCCATTGTAGGCAACTACTATTATCGCGAAGTCACATTGCCCTTACGCGCACTGGCCGTTGTCGTTCTGATTGCCGCTGCGGGTGGCATTGCATTGCTGACAACTAAAGGTAAAGCCACAGTGGCTTTTACGCGTGAAGCAAGAACCGAAATGCGTAAGGTTATCTGGCCAACTCGTCAGGAAACGCTGCATACCACGTTAATCGTTGCCGCGGTTACCGCCGTGATGTCACTGATTTTGTGGGGGCTGGATGGTATTCTGGTCCGTCTGGTATCGTTTATCACTGGCCTGAGGTTCTAAGATGTCTGAAGCTCCAAAGAAGCGCTGGTACGTCGTTCAGGCGTTCTCCGGTTTTGAAGGCCGCGTAGCACAATCGCTGCGTGAGCATATCAAGTTACACAACATGGAAGAGCTGTTTGGTGACGTCATGGTTCCCACTGAAGAAGTGGTTGAGATCCGTGGTGGCCAACGCCGTAAAAGCGAGCGTAAATTCTTCCCGGGCTATGTCTTAGTCCAGATGGTAATGAATGACGCAAGCTGGCACCTGGTGCGCAGCGTTCCGCGTGTAATGGGATTCATCGGCGGCACATCTGACCGTCCTGCTCCTATTAGCGACAAAGAAGTCGACGCAATCATGAATCGCCTGCAGCAGGTTGGCGATAAGCCACGTCCTAAAACCCTGTTTGAACCGGGTGAGATGGTGCGCGTAAGCGATGGCCCATTTGCCGACTTCAACGGCGTGGTTGAAGAAGTCGACTACGAAAAAAGCCGCCTGAAAGTTTCTGTTTCTATTTTTGGTCGTGCAACGCCGGTAGAGCTGGACTTCGGTCAGGTAGAAAAAGCTTAAGCATCTGCATCGATTTTTGACGTCGGGTAGCTTGCGAGAGGCGCGAAATCAACCTATAATTTCGCGCCTTTTGTATTTATGCGCTGTCATAGCGCGTAAACCATTATCACGGGGAGCCTTCCGAGGCGCTAAAACCCAACAGAGGAATTATCATGGCTAAGAAAGTACAAGCCTACGTTAAGCTGCAGGTAGCAGCTGGTATGGCAAATCCAAGTCCACCGGTTGGTCCAGCACTGGGTCAGCAGGGTGTTAACATCATGGAATTCTGTAAAGCGTTTAACGCCAAAACAGAGAGCCTGGAAAAAGGCCTGCCAACGCCGGTTGTTATCACTGTCTATTCAGACCGTTCTTTCACCTTCGTTACCAAAACGCCTCCGGCTGCCGTTCTGCTGAAAAAAGCAGCGGGCATCAAGTCTGGTTCTGGTAAGCCGAACAAAGACAAAGTCGGTAAAGTAAGCCGTGCTCAGGTACGTGAAATCGCAGAAACCAAAGCTGCGGACATGACTGGTGCTGATGTTGAAGCGATGACTCGCTCAATTGAAGGTACTGCTCGTTCCATGGGCCTGGTAGTGGAGGATTAAGAAATGGCTAAGCTGACTAAGCGTATGCAGGTTATCCGTGACAAAGTTGATGTGACTAAGCAGTACGACATCAATGAAGCTGTTGCTCTGCTGAAAGAACTGGCTACTGCCAAATTCGTTGAAAGCGTTGATGTTGCTGTCAACCTCGGCATTGATGCACGTAAGTCCGATCAGAACGTACGTGGTGCAACTGTACTGCCACACGGTACTGGTCGTTCCGTACGTGTTGCCGTATTTGCTCAGGGCGCGAACGCTGAAGCTGCTAAAGCTGCGGGCGCTGAACTGGTAGGTATGGAAGATCTGGCTGACCAGATCAAGAAAGGCGAAATGAACTTTGACGTTGTTATTGCTTCTCCAGATGCAATGCGCGTTGTTGGCCAGCTGGGCCAGGTTCTGGGCCCACGTGGTCTGATGCCTAACCCGAAAGTAGGTACCGTAACGCCAAACGTTGCTGAAGCAGTTAAGAATGCTAAAGCAGGTCAGGTTCGTTACCGTAACGACAAGAACGGCATCATCCATACCACTATCGGTAAAGTTGATTTCGATTCTGAAAAACTGAAAGAAAACCTTGAGTCACTGCTGGTTGCGCTGAAAAAAGCCAAACCTTCACAGGCTAAAGGCGTGTTCATCAAGAAAGTTAGCCTTTCTACCACCATGGGCGCTGGCGTTGCCATCGATCAGGCTGGTCTGAACGCGGCAGCAAACTAATTGCTGTTGAAACGGGCGAAATTTTCGACTAGAATCTTACGCCCGTTGTTCTGCTAATGATTTTTTAGCTGAACCCGAATTTTTTACTGACAGGTTATCTCGCGTAAGCGGTAACGTGTTAGCAGGTTTTAGGTTGGAGCCAGGCCTTATCCTGGCCTCCGTCCAAGACCGCAGGGGCTGACTGGGGAGCGCGCTTTTTAAGTAAGGCGTTGTGAACCAAAACGCTTAATCACCTGCGTAGACGGTGACAGAGCCGAAAAGAATATTTTGAATAGTCTTTACTGGATTCTGCTCACCGTGATTTAGCGCTTATTCACCTTCGGGCAAATAAGTGAAGTGAGTTCCGGGGAAATCCTTCTCCGGCTAAAATCCAGGAGCAAAAGCTAATGGCATTAAATCTTCAAGACAAACAAGCGATTGTTGCTGAAGTCAGCGAAGTGGCCAAAGGCGCGCTGTCTGCGGTTGTTGCGGATTCTCGCGGCGTTACCGTAGACAAAATGACCGAACTGCGTAAAGCAGGTCGTGAAGCTGGCGTTTACATGCGTGTTGTTCGCAACACCCTGCTGCGCCGCGTCGTTGAAGGGACTCAGTTTGAGTGCCTGAAAGACACGTTTGTTGGTCCAACCTTGATTGCATATTCTATGGAACACCCGGGCGCTGCTGCTCGTTTGTTCAAAGAATTCGCGAAAGCGAATGCAAAATTTGAGGTTAAAGCTGCGGCCTTTGAAGGTGAGTTAATCAGCGCTGATCAGATCGATCGCCTGGCAACTCTGCCTACTTACGATGAAGCAATCGCACGCCTGATGGCAACCATGAAAGAAGCCGCTGCCGGCAAACTGGTTCGCACTCTGGCTGCAGTCCGTGATCAGAAAGAAGCTGAAGCAGCTTAATCTTTCTCATTACGTACTTTTGCTAACGTATATCCCTAATCTGAATTCCAGGAACATTTGACATGTCAATCACTAAAGAACAAATTATCGAAGGCGTTGCAGCCCTGTCTGTAATGGAAATCGTTGAACTGATCTCCGCTATGGAAGAAAAATTCGGCGTTTCTGCTGCTGCTGCTGTAGCTGCAGGTCCTGCTGCTGCCGCTGAAGCTGCTGAAGAGAAAACTGAATTTGACGTTATCCTGAAAGCTGCTGGCGCGAACAAAGTTGCAGTAATCAAAGCTGTACGTAGCGCAACTGGTCTGGGCCTGAAAGAAGCTAAAGACCTGGTTGAAGCTGCTCCAGCTGCAATCAAAGAAGGCATCAGCAAAGACGACGCAGCTGCACTTGAAACTGCTCTGAAAGACGCTGGCGCTGAAGTTGAAGTTAAGTAAGACAGCCTTAGGGTTGCAGTCTGAATAAAATCAGGCTGATGGCTGGTGACTTTTGGGTCACCAGCCTTTTTGCGCTAAGGGACCTCAATGGGGTTTCGCACAGTTTGTCCATTGAATGTCTCTATAATATCTTTTTCTATCGACGACTTAATATACTGCTGTCCTGCAAGGTTCCCTGCCGTCGCAACAGTGATGAAATGATTTAAGAGTGATAGAAAGATGTATTGCAGCAGGTGTCATGCCTTTGCTGAAAATCATAATCGTGTTGCATGAACTGTCCTTCAAATCGGACAGCGCGGGTCGACTTGTCAGCTAGCTGAGGAACCCTATGGTTTACTCCTATACCGAGAAAAAACGCATTCGTAAGGATTTTGGAAAACGTCCACAAGTTTTGGATATTCCTTATCTCCTTTCTATCCAGCTTGACTCGTTCCAGAAGTTCATCGAGCAAGATCCCGAAGGCCAATATGGTCTGGAAGCGGCGTTCCGTTCCGTATTCCCGATTCAAAGCTACAGCGGTAATTCTGAACTGCAATACGTCAGCTACCGTCTGGGTGAGCCGGTCTTCGACGTGAAAGAGTGTCAGATTCGTGGCGTGACCTATTCGGCACCGCTGCGCGTCAAACTGCGTCTGGTGATCTACGAACGTGAAGCGCCTGAAGGCACCGTAAAAGACATCAAAGAACAAGAAGTGTACATGGGCGAAATTCCGCTCATGACCGATAACGGTACCTTTGTTATCAATGGTACCGAGCGCGTTATTGTTTCTCAGCTGCATCGTAGCCCGGGCGTCTTCTTTGACAGCGATAAGGGTAAAACCCACTCATCGGGTAAAGTGCTCTATAACGCACGTATTATTCCTTACCGTGGTTCATGGCTCGACTTTGAGTTTGACCCGAAAGACAACCTGTTTGTTCGTATTGACCGTCGTCGCAAGCTGCCGGCCACTATCATTCTGCGCGCGCTGCAATTTACCACTGAACAGATTCTTGACCTGTTCTTTGACAAAGTTGTCTATGAAATTCGCGACAACAAGCTGCAGATGGAACTGGTGCCAGAGCGCCTGCGTGGCGAGACTGCTTCTTTTGATATCGAAGCGAATGGCAGCGTTTACGTTGAGAAAGGCCGCCGTATTACCGCGCGCCACATTCGTCAGCTTGAAAAAGATGGCATTCAGCATATCGAAGTGCCGGTTGAGTACATCGCAGGTAAAGTCGTTGGTAAAGATTACATCGACGAAAATACCGGTGAGCTGATCATTGCTGCCAACATGGAGCTGTCGCTGGATCTGCTGGCGAAGATGAGCCAGGCGGGTCACAAGCGCATCGAAACGCTGTTCACCAACGACCTCGACCACGGTCCTTATATTTCTGAAACGCTGCGTGTTGATCCAACCAGCGATCGTCTGAGCGCATTGGTAGAAATCTACCGTATGATGCGTCCTGGCGAGCCGCCAACGCGTGAAGCTGCAGAAAATCTGTTTGAGAACCTGTTCTTCTCCGAAGATCGCTATGACCTTTCTGCGGTTGGCCGCATGAAGTTCAACCGTTCTCTGCTGCGTGACGAGATTGAAGGTTCCGGTATCCTGAGCAAAGACGACATCATTCAGGTGATGAGAAAGCTCATTGGTATCCGTAACGGTATTGGCGAAGTGGATGATATTGACCACCTCGGCAACCGTCGTATCCGTTCCGTTGGCGAAATGGCCGAAAACCAGTTCCGCGTCGGTCTGGTCCGTGTAGAGCGTGCTGTTAAAGAGCGTCTCTCACTGGGCGATCTCGATACGCTGATGCCGCAGGATATGATCAACGCTAAACCGATCTCTGCTGCTGTTAAAGAGTTCTTCGGCTCAAGCCAGCTTTCACAGTTTATGGACCAGAACAACCCGTTATCAGAGATCACGCATAAGCGTCGTATTTCTGCTCTCGGCCCGGGCGGTCTGACGCGTGAGCGTGCAGGCTTTGAAGTTCGAGACGTTCACCCGACGCATTACGGTCGTGTGTGTCCAATCGAAACACCGGAAGGTCCAAACATCGGTCTGATCAACTCCTTGTCTGTGTATGCACAGACCAACGAGTATGGTTTCCTTGAAACCCCATACCGTCGCGTACGCGAAGGTCTGGTTACCGATGAAATTCATTACCTCTCTGCAATTGAAGAGGGTAACTACGTTATCGCTCAGGCCAACACCAACCTCGATGAAGAGGGTGCGTTTGTTGATGACCTGGTGACCTGCCGTAGTAAAGGCGAATCGAGCTTGTTCAGCCGCGATCAGGTTGACTACATGGACGTTTCTACCCAGCAGGTAGTTTCCGTCGGTGCATCCCTGATCCCGTTCCTGGAGCATGATGACGCCAACCGCGCATTGATGGGTGCAAACATGCAACGTCAGGCGGTTCCAACTCTGCGTGCTGATAAGCCGCTGGTTGGTACCGGTATGGAGCGCGCGGTAGCGGTAGACTCCGGCGTAACTGCCGTAGCGAAACGTGGTGGTACCATTCAGTACGTTGATGCCTCTCGTATCGTGATTAAAGTCAACGAAGATGAGATGCACGCGGGTGAAGCGGGTATCGATATCTACAACCTGACCAAGTACACGCGCTCCAACCAGAACACCTGCATCAATCAGATGCCATGTGTTTCTCTGGGCGAGCCGATTGAACGTGGTGATGTGCTGGCTGATGGCCCGTCCACCGATCTCGGTGAGCTGGCGCTGGGTCAGAACATGCGCGTGGCGTTCATGCCGTGGAACGGCTACAACTTCGAAGACTCCATTTTGGTCTCTGAACGCGTAGTACAGGAAGATCGCTTTACCACCATTCACATCCAGGAACTGGCTTGCGTGTCGCGTGACACCAAACTGGGGCCAGAAGAGATTACCGCTGATATCCCGAACGTGGGCGAAGCAGCGCTTTCTAAACTGGATGAGTCCGGCATCGTTTATATCGGTGCGGAAGTGACCGGCGGTGACATTCTGGTTGGTAAGGTAACGCCGAAAGGTGAAACCCAGCTGACGCCAGAAGAGAAACTGTTGCGCGCTATCTTCGGTGAGAAAGCGTCAGACGTTAAAGATTCCTCTCTGCGTGTGCCGAACGGTGTTTCCGGTACGGTTATCGACGTTCAGGTCTTTACCCGCGATGGCGTGGAAAAAGATAAGCGTGCGCTGGAGATCGAAGAGATGCAGCTGAAGCAGGTTAAGAAAGACCTGACTGAAGAGCTGCAGATTTTCGAAGCAGGCCTGTTTGCCCGTATCAACTACGTGCTGGTTTCCGGCGGTGTTGAAGCGGAAAAACTGGACAAGCTGCCGCGCGAGCGCTGGCTTGAACTGAGCCTGACTGACGAAGAAAAGCAAAATCAGCTGGAACAGCTGGCAGAGCAGTATGACGAGCTGAAGCACGAGTTTGAGAAAAAACTCGAAGCCAAGCGCCGTAAAATCACCCAAGGCGACGATCTGGCACCAGGCGTGCTGAAAATCGTTAAGGTGTATCTGGCCGTTAAACGTCAGATTCAACCGGGTGACAAAATGGCGGGTCGTCACGGGAACAAGGGTGTTATCTCCAAGATCAACCCGATCGAAGATATGCCTTACGATGAAAACGGTACGCCGGTTGACATCGTTCTGAACCCATTGGGCGTTCCATCGCGTATGAACATCGGTCAGATCCTCGAAACCCACTTGGGTATGGCGGCGAAAGGCATCGGTGAGAAAATTAACGCGATGTTGAAAAAGCAGGAAGAAGTCAGCAAGTTACGTGACTTTATCCAGCGCGCTTACGATCTGGGCGCTGATGTGCGTCAGAAAGTTGATCTGGCGACCTTCACGGATGACGAAGTATTGCGTCTGGCAGAGAACCTGAAAAAAGGTATGCCAATCGCAACGCCAGTATTCGATGGTGCAAAAGAAAGCGAAATCAAAGAGCTGCTGCAACTGGCCGATCTGCCAACTTCTGGTCAGATTACCCTGTTTGATGGCCGTACCGGAGAGCAGTTTGAGCGTCCGGTTACCGTTGGCTACATGTACATGCTGAAACTCAACCACCTGGTTGATGACAAGATGCATGCACGTTCTACCGGCTCCTACAGCCTTGTTACTCAGCAGCCGCTGGGTGGTAAAGCACAGTTCGGTGGTCAGCGCTTTGGTGAGATGGAAGTATGGGCACTGGAAGCATACGGTGCCGCTTATACGCTGCAGGAAATGCTCACCGTTAAGTCTGATGACGTTAATGGCCGTACCAAGATGTATAAAAACATCGTTGACGGTAACCATCAGATGGAACCGGGCATGCCAGAATCGTTCAACGTACTGTTGAAAGAGATTCGCTCGCTGGGTATTAACATCGAGCTTGAAGACGAATAACTCCGTAATTGGAAAGTGCTCGCATTTGTACTGGTTACAGGGCGTCCGGCGCAGGCTGGACGTCCCTGAGAAGTCTCACTCCGACGGGAGCTAATCCGTGAAAGACTTACTTAAGTTTCTAAAAGCGCAAACTAAAACTGAAGAGTTTGATGCGATCAAAATTGCTCTGGCTTCGCCAGATATGATCCGTTCATGGTCTTTCGGTGAAGTTAAAAAGCCAGAAACCATCAACTACCGTACGTTCAAACCTGAGCGTGACGGTCTGTTCTGCGCCCGTATTTTTGGGCCAGTCAAAGACTATGAGTGCCTGTGCGGTAAGTACAAGCGCCTGAAGCACCGTGGCGTGATTTGTGAGAAGTGTGGCGTTGAAGTTACGCAGACTAAAGTGCGCCGTGAGCGCATGGGTCATATCGAACTGGCATCACCAACGGCTCACATTTGGTTCCTGAAATCACTGCCATCACGTATCGGCCTGCTGTTAGACATGCCGCTGCGCGATATCGAGCGCGTGCTCTATTTTGAATCTTATGTCGTGATCGAAGGCGGCATGACCAACCTCGAAAAGCGCCAGATCCTGACTGAAGAGCAGTATCTGGACGCGCTAGAAGAGTTTGGCGACGAATTCGATGCGAAAATGGGTGCGGAAGCGATCCAGGCCCTGTTGAAAAACATGGATCTGGAGCAAGAGTGCGAGCAGCTGCGCGAAGAGCTGAACGAAACTAACTCCGAAACCAAACGTAAAAAGCTGACCAAGCGTATCAAGCTGCTGGAAGCGTTCGTTCAGTCTGGTAACAAGCCAGAGTGGATGATCCTGACCGTGCTGCCGGTACTGCCACCGGATCTGCGTCCGTTGGTACCGCTGGACGGCGGCCGTTTTGCGACTTCCGATCTTAACGACCTTTATCGTCGTGTGATCAACCGTAACAACCGCCTGAAGCGCCTGCTGGATCTGGCTGCACCAGATATCATCGTGCGCAACGAAAAGCGTATGTTGCAGGAAGCTGTGGATGCATTGCTGGATAACGGCCGTCGCGGTCGTGCGATCACCGGTTCCAACAAGCGTCCGCTGAAGTCACTGGCTGACATGATCAAAGGTAAGCAGGGTCGTTTCCGTCAGAACCTGCTGGGTAAACGTGTTGACTACTCCGGTCGTTCGGTTATCACCGTTGGTCCATACCTGCGTCTGCATCAGTGCGGTCTGCCGAAAAAAATGGCACTCGAACTGTTCAAACCGTTCATTTACGGCAAGCTGGAACTGCGTGGCCTCGCCACTACCATCAAAGCCGCGAAGAAAATGGTTGAGCGCGAGGAAGCGGTTGTCTGGGATATCCTTGACGAAGTGATCCGCGAGCACCCGGTTCTGCTGAACCGTGCGCCAACGCTGCACCGTCTGGGTATTCAGGCTTTTGAACCGGTTCTGATCGAAGGTAAAGCGATCCAGCTGCATCCGCTGGTTTGTGCGGCATACAACGCCGACTTCGATGGTGACCAGATGGCTGTTCACGTACCGCTGACGCTGGAAGCCCAGCTGGAAGCACGTGCGCTGATGATGTCTACCAACAACATTCTGTCACCTGCGAACGGCGAGCCAATCATCGTTCCTTCTCAGGACGTTGTACTGGGTCTGTATTACATGACCCGTGACTGTGTTAACGCCAAAGGCGAAGGCATGGTGCTGACCGGCCCGAAAGAAGCTGAGCGTGTTTACCGCGCTGGCCTGGCTTCTCTGCACGCTCGCGTTAAGGTGCGTATCACCGAACACGAGAAGAACGAGCAGGAAGAGTGGGTTGCTAAAACCAGCATCATCGATACCACGATTGGCCGTGCCATTCTGTGGATGATCGTGCCTAAAGGTCTGCCTTACTCCATCGTCAATCAGGCGCTGGGTAAGAAAGCGATCTCCAAAATGCTGAACACCTGTTACCGCATTCTGGGCCTGAAGCCGACCGTTATTTTTGCTGACCAGACCATGTACACCGGTTTCGCTTATGCGGCCCGTTCAGGTGCGTCTGTTGGTATCGATGACATGGTTATCCCGGCCAAGAAAGTAGAAATCATCAGCGAAGCGGAAGCGGAAGTTGCTGAGATTCAGGAACAGTTCCAGTCGGGTCTGGTTACCGCTGGCGAACGCTATAACAAAGTTATCGATATCTGGGCTGCTGCTAACGAACGCGTAGCGAAAGCGATGATGGAAAACCTCTCTACTGAACTGGTCATCAACCGTGACGGTGTAGAAGAGCGCCAGGTTTCCTTCAACAGTATCTTTATGATGGCCGACTCCGGTGCGCGTGGTTCTGCTGCGCAGATTCGTCAGCTGGCCGGTATGCGTGGTCTGATGGCGAAACCAGATGGTTCCATCATCGAGACGCCAATTACCGCAAACTTCCGTGAAGGTTTGAACGTACTTCAGTACTTCATCTCGACGCACGGTGCGCGTAAAGGCCTTGCGGATACCGCATTAAAAACGGCGAACTCCGGTTATCTGACGCGTCGTCTGGTTGACGTTGCACAGGATCTGGTTGTTACCGAAGACGACTGTGGTACCCACGAAGGTATCCTGATGACGCCGGTAATCGAAGGGGGTGACGTTAAAGAACCACTGCGCGAGCGCGTACTGGGTCGTGTTACCGCTGAAGATGTGCTGAAACCAGGCACCGCTGACATTCTGGTTCCACGCAACACGCTGCTGCATGAGCACATGTGTGACCTGTTGGAAGAGAACTCAGTGGACAGCGTGAAAGTACGCTCCGTGGTAGGTTGTGAAACCGACTTTGGTGTGTGTGCTCACTGCTATGGTCGCGATCTGGCACGTGGTCACATCATCAACAAAGGTGAGGCCATCGGCGTTATCGCTGCACAGTCCATCGGTGAGCCGGGTACGCAGCTGACCATGCGTACGTTCCACATTGGTGGTGCGGCATCGCGTGCGGCTGCTGAATCCAGCATCCAGGTGAAAAACAAAGGTACCATCAAGCTGACCAACGCCAAGTCGGTAACGAACTCGGCCGGTAAGCTGGTGATCACCTCGCGTAACGTCGAACTGAAAATGATCGATGAATTTGGCCGTACTAAAGAGAGCTATAAAGTTCCTTACGGTGCAGCCATGGCGAAAGGTGATGGTGAGCAAGTTGCCGCGGGCGAAACCGTTGCAAACTGGGATCCGCATACCATGCCGGTTATCACCGAAGTGAGCGGTTTCATCCGTTTCACTGACATGATCGACGGTCAAACCATTACGCGTCAGACTGATGAATTAACCGGTCTGTCATCGCTGGTGGTGCTGGACAGTGCTGAACGTACCGCAGGTGGTAAAGATCTGCGTCCTGCACTGAAAATCGTTGATGCCAACGGTAACGATGTATTGATCCCAGGCAGCGATATGCCTGCTCAATACTTCCTGCCAGGTAAAGCGATTGTTCAGCTGGAAGATGGTGTGAAAATCAGCTCCGGTGATACGCTGGCGCGTGTGCCACAGGAATCTGGCGGTACCAAAGATATTACCGGTGGTCTGCCACGCGTTGCCGATCTGTTCGAAGCGCGTCGTCCGAAAGAGCCTGCTATCCTTGCTGAAATCAGCGGGATCATCTCGTTCGGTAAAGAGACCAAAGGGAAACGTCGTTTGGTTATCACCCCGATCGATGGCAGCGAACCTTACGAAGAGATGATTCCAAAATGGCGTCAGCTCAACGTGTTTGAAGGTGAGCGCGTGGAACGCGGTGACGTGGTTTCCGACGGTCCGGAATCTCCGCATGACATTCTGCGTCTGCGTGGCGTCCATGCTGTGACCCGTTACATCACTAACGAAGTGCAGGAAGTTTACCGTCTGCAAGGCGTTAAGATTAACGATAAACACATCGAAGTCATCGTACGTCAGATGCTGCGTAAAGCGACCATCGTGAGCTCAGGCAGCACCGAGTTCCTCGACGGTGAGCAGGCGGAGTTCTCTCGCATCAAGATTGCTAACCGCGATCTGGAAGCGAACGGCAAAGTCGGCGCGACCTTTGCACGCGATCTGCTTGGTATTACCAAAGCGTCGCTGGCAACCGAATCGTTCATCTCTGCAGCATCGTTCCAGGAGACCACGCGTGTCCTGACCGAAGCTGCAGTAGCAGGCAAGCGCGATGAACTGCGCGGCCTGAAAGAGAACGTTATCGTGGGTCGTCTGATCCCGGCCGGTACCGGTTATGCTTACCATCAGGAGCGCATGCGTCGTCGTCTGCATGGCGAAGCACCTGCTGCGCCGCAGGTTACTGCTGACGAAGCATCTGCCAGCCTGGCAGAGCTGCTGAACGCAGGTCTTGGCGGTAAAGACGATTAATCATCGTTGATACGCTGATAAATAAAAACCGCTCTTCGGAGCGGTTTTTTTATGCCAGAAAAACAGCATCAATATTTTCTGAGATCCTCGCGCGTGACGCCGATATCTTTTAGCGCACTGTCAGTCAGACGACTGAGAATTCGCCGCGTCTGATAACGTAAAATTCTGCTGCGTATACCGTTAACGATGACCTTTCCCAAGGTAACCACGCTACACAAGCTCATCAGTTTGCCACATCTGTTTTCGCCCGCTTCCATTATTGCCTCCTCAGTAAGTTACTGAGCACATTGTCATCCCGACACCGCTGGCAATACAGATGCAAAAAACACCTTTTATTAACATACAGATTGGGCCAAATTAGATCTGAATGATAAAAACGGGCGCCATCTGTACTGGTTTGGCAAAAGAACGGAGAAATCTATCGTGACACGTTATCAAACGCTGGCAGCGTTGTTGGCCCGGCGCATCGAGCAGGGCCTGTATCGTAGCGGTGAGCGCTTACCGTCCGTACGGATATTAAGCGCTGAACATGGCGTCAGTATCAGCACCGTACAGCAGGCTTATCATCTGCTGGAGGAGAAGCAGATGATTACGCCACAACCGCGCTCGGGTTACTTTGTCAGCCTGCACAAAGCTACGCCGCCGCTGCCAGCGATGACCCGGCCCGCTCAGCGCCCGGTAGAAATTACGCAATGGGATGCCGTGCTGGATCTTCTGAACAGCCGGCAGGAAGAAGATATTTTGCAGATGGGCAGTGGCATGCCGGATGTTACCCAGCCGACATTGAAGCCGCTGTGGAAAATCATGGCACGGCTGGCCCAAAAGCAGGATCCGCGTCTGCTTAACTACGATACGTTACAGGGCCTGCCTGCGCTGCGCGAACAGGTTGCGCGCCTCGCTATTGACAGTGGCTGTCAGCTCAGCGCAGACGACATTGTTATCACCACCGGCTGTCATGAAGCCCTCTCGGTATCGGTACGGGCGGTTTGCCAGCCAGGCGATATTATCGCCGTTGAATCACCTGCATTTCACGGTACGCTGCAAACGCTGCGCGGCTTTGGCATTCGGGTTATCGAAATCCCAACGGATTCCGCCACCGGTATTAGCCTCGAAGCGCTGGAACTCGCTTTTGAGCAGTGGCCGGTGAAGGCGATTATTGCGGTGCCCAATATCAATAATCCGCTGGGTTTTATCATGCCGGAGCATCGTAAGAAAGCGCTGCTGTCGCTGGCGCAACGCTACGATGCTGCCATCATCGAAGACGATGTTTATGGCGAACTGACCTGGGAGTATCCGCGGCCACGGAGCCTGAAATCCTGGGATCTTGATGGCCGCGTGCTGCTTTGCAGTTCGATTTCCAAAACCCTGGCGCCGGGACTGCGGGTAGGCTGGGTGGCGCCGGGGCGCTATCGCGATCGCGTTATCCATATGAAATACATCGCCACCGGCTCTACTGCCACGCAGACGCAAATGGCGGTGGCTGAGTTTATTCGCCAGGGACACTATTTACCGCATCTACGCCGTATGCGTCAGATCTACCAGCGCAATTACGAGACGCTAAATTGTTGGGTACGCCACTACTTTCCCTGCGGCATCTGTGTTTCGCGTCCCGCTGGTGGCTTCCTGATGTGGATTGAATTACCGGAGCCGTTTGATGCTGTACGGTTGAACCGGACGCTTAGCGAATCAAGATTGCAGGTAGCAGTGGGCTCGCTATTTTCCGCCTCCGGAAAATACCGTAACTGCCTGCGCCTTAATTTTGCGTTACCGATGGATCATCGAGCCGAGCAGGCGCTGGCTGTTCTGGGCGCCGCCGCGGAGCATGCGATGGCTGACTGTGCCGTAGATGCATTGCCGACATTATCGACAGAATAGCGGTGGAAAGGCAGGGCCAGAGAGGAGAAACAACTGGCCCTGGTCAAACAGGCTTGTTCGACAGGCGCACTGTAATCGTCAGAGATACGGCGTTCGAGCAGTAAACCTTGCTGCTACGAGACGTGTCGAAAAATACCGCGCCTGGTGACAGCTGCTAACAGGCAGAGCACGAGGCGCGTTCCATTCTTGCTATATCTCAGCGTTGATCCGGTTCCGCCAGTGCCAGCAGTTCGGCGGTGGCCAGACGCCAGTCAGCGGCATGTGTGATGGCACTGACGACCGCAATGCTGCCCACCCCGGTCGCCAATACCTCCGGCGCGCGCGCCAGTGATATTCCGCCGATCGCCACCGTTGAGATCTCTCCCAGCCGAGCCAGATGGCGCTGCAGCTCGCTAATGCCTTGCGGCGCTGAGGGCATCGCTTTAGTTTGGGTAGGAAAAATATGCCCTAACGCAATGTAAGACGGACGCAGCGCCAGCGCACGATCCAGCTCAGCATCATCATGCGTGGAGATCCCGAGCCGCAAACCAGCCTGCTGAATGGCTTGCAGGTCGGCAACCTCAAGATCCTCCTGACCAAGATGAACGCCATAAGCCTGATGCTCGATCGCCAGCTGCCAGTAATCATTGATGAACAGGCGGGCTGCATATTTTTTGCCCAGGGTAATAGCGGCAACGATCGCAGGCTCAACGTCGATCGACGAACGATCCTTGATACGTAGCTGGATCGTTCGTACGCCAGCTGAAAGCAGGCGCTCGATCCACTCAACGCTATCCACAACCGGATAGAGGCCGAGGCGCGGCGCGGTAGCAGGGAAGGGTAGCATCACAGTTTCTCCTCGTTAATCGCGCCCACTGGCGGGTGAATGTCATCACCGCGCGGCATTATGCCAACATCAATCGGCTGGGCGGCTGCCTGTTTCGCCGCATAGTCACGCACTTCCTGCGTAATTTTCATTGAGCAGAATTTGGGGCCGCACATAGAACAGAAGTGCGCGACTTTGTTCGATTCCTGCGGCAGCGTTTCATCGTGATAAGCACGCGCGGTATGCGGATCAAGCGCAAGATTGAACTGATCTTCCCAACGGAATTCAAAGCGTGCCTTCGACATCGCATTGTCGCGGATCTGCGCGCCGGGATGCCCTTTAGCCAGATCGGCAGCGTGCGCGGCGATCTTGTAAGTAATCAAACCCTGTTTCACATCTTCTTTGTTGGGCAGGCCGAGGTGCTCTTTTGGCGTCACGTAGCAGAGCATCGCGCAGCCGAACCAGCCAATCATCGCCGCGCCAATGCCTGAGGTGAAGTGATCATAGCCGGGCGCAATATCCGTGGTCAGCGGGCCCAGCGTATAAAAGGGGGCCTCGTGGCAATGTTCCAGCTGCTCGGTCATATTACGACGGATCATGTGCATTGGAATATGTCCCGGACCTTCAATCATCACCTGCACATCATATTCCCAGGCGATACGGGTTAGCTCGCCCAGCGTCCGCAACTCGGCAAACTGCGCTTCATCATTGGCATCCTGAATCGAGCCGGGGCGCAATCCGTCGCCGAGCGAAAGCGAGATATCGTATGCGGCACAGATTTCACAGATGTCGCGAAAATGTTGATAAAGAAAACTTTCCTGATGATGAGACAGGCACCATTTCGCCATGATTGAGCCGCCACGCGAAACGATACCGGTAAGCCGTTTTGCGGTCATCGGCACATAGCGCAGCAGCACGCCAGCGTGAATAGTGAAATAGTCGACGCCTTGTTCAGCCTGTTCCAGTAGCGTATCGCGAAAAATCTCCCAGTTAAGGTTCTCCGCTATGCCATGCACTTTCTCCAGCGCCTGATAAATCGGCACGGTACCGATCGGCACCGGGCTGTTGCGTAAAATCCATTCGCGCGTTTCATGAATATAACGGCCGGTGGAGAGATCCATCACCGTATCGGCCCCCCAGCGCGTTGACCAGACCAGCTTCTCCACCTCCTCTTCAATGGAAGAGGTCACCGCAGAGTTACCGATGTTGGCGTTGATTTTCACCAGAAAATGACGGCCAATGATCATCGGCTCTGATTCCGGATGGTTAATGTTGGCCGGAATAATCGCCCGCCCGGCGGCAACTTCCTCACGTACAAATTCGGCGGTAATATTTTCCGGCAATTCGGCGCCAAAGGCGTTGCCTGCATGCTGCTGCCGCAGCACATCACCGCGAATACGTTCGCGGCCCATGTTTTCGCGCAGGGCGATAAACTCCATTTCCGGGGTGATGATGCCCTGGCGCGCATAGTGAAGCTGGGTAACACACTTGCCTGCTTTGGCTCTGCGTGGCTGCGGCAGATGCTCAAAGCGCAGATGATCGAGCCCTTCATCGGCCAGACGTTGCTGCGTGTAACCTGAGCTGAGCTGGCTAATGGTTTCACTGTCGCCACGTTGAGCTATCCAACCGTCACGTATGCGCGGCAGACCGCGGCGCACATCAATCTCCGCCAGTGGATCGCCATAGGGTCCGGCAGTATCGTAAACAGGAATGGCTTCGTTGGCTTCATAGCGCGGCGTCGCGCTGTCGCCGCTGATTAAGGTAGGACTGACCTGAATTTCGCGCAAAGGTACGCGAATATCGGGTTGGCTACCGATCAGCCAGATGCGGCGTGAATTAGGAAAAGCGGTGCCCTGCAGGGAGTCAATAAACTGCTGAGCATGCGCGCGTTGTTCACGGCGATTGGATGGTGTAACAGACATAGCAAGGTTCCATTTCAGATGAGGAATTTGCTTGTCCGGAGTTCGGAAGGAGTAACAGACGATGTCTGTACAGACGGCACTATGCCGTTCTGAGTAGATTTACTCTTGTTCCCTTCGCAGGTTCTAACCTGATCAGGTTCCGCGGATCCCGAATAAACGGTCTCAGCCCTAAGGCACTCCGACAAGAAGAAGCAATGGCGATGCTCAGCCATCACGGCGCAACAACAGTTGCGTGGTACAAAAAAGCCCCATTAGCATAATGAGGCCATTTTCAAACTACAAGATCAACCTTATGCCGGGCGCGCGATAACTTCGTCGTTAGCCACAGGCGCATGAACAAGATTGGTCTCAGACGCTAACTGAATCAGCGTATCTTCCAGCGTAAAACGAGCTTCGAGGATTTCGCCAACTTCAGACAATGCCTGTTGGAAAGCGATGTAGTTATCATCATCGATGGCATTTTCAAGATGCGTATCGTAAATCGCCATCAGACGTTCAGTATTCAGCTGCAGCGCCGGGTAGATTTGCGCGGCGGCGTTAAGAGGGCTGGTGCCTTCAACGTCATCAATAATGCGCTCATATACGCTGAAATGGCCGGTCGACAGATAATCGACTAAATTTTGGCAAAAATTATCCAGCGCTTTTTCATCCAGTACGGTCAGCGGCGATTTGCCAGGCTTGATCCCTACCGTTTGGTAATACGTAACGAGGAGCTGGCGGCGAGCATTCAGCCAAAAATCTACCAGTTCGTTACTTCCACCTACGCGCTCTGTCAGGAGATTTAACTGGTTGAGCATAATTGACTCCGTGTGAGTTATAGTTTCAATGCATTTGGTCCTGCAACTTCTTCAGAGTGCCAGTAAAAGCGAAGGATAACCATTATTTATGCAACATGAGATCTCAAGCGTAGACGCAGGCTGGTGGATTGTCAGCCATGAAAACAAACTTTGGTTACCTGATGGCGAATTACCGTACGGATCGGCGGAAAAATTTGCGCTGGTCGGCGCACAGGCGATGCCAGTAGGCGAATGGCAGGGCGAAACGGTGTGGCTAATTCGTGAAAACCGCGACGAGCACATGATGTCGGTCAGGCAGCTAATCGATTTGGATGTGGGACTGTTCCAGCTGGCCGGGCGCGGAGTGCAGCTGGCGGAGTTTTATCGCTCACATCGCTGGTGTGGTTACTGCGGTCATGAAATGAATCTCAGCACCCGCGAGTTTGCGGCACTCTGTCCGCATTGCCGCCAGCGCTACTATCCGCAGATTGCGCCCTGCATTATCGTGGCGATCCGCCGCGGCGATCGCATTCTGCTGGCGCATCACGCCCGCCATCGCAGCAATATTTATACCGTGCTTGCCGGATTTGTCGAAGTCGGGGAGACCCTCGAGCAGACGGTGGCGCGCGAAGTGATGGAAGAGAGCAACGTGAAGGTGAAAAACGTACGTTATGTCACGTCACAACCCTGGCCTTTCCCGCAGTCATTGATGGTGGCCTTTATGGCGGACTACGACAGCGGCGATCTGCAGCCCGATAAAAAAGAGTTACTGGATGCCGACTGGTTCCGTTATGACCAGCTGCCGTTGTTGCCGCCAGCAGGCACCGTCGCGCGTCGGCTCATTGAAGATACCGTTGCCCTGTGCCGCGCAGAAGCAGAATGAATGCTACACTGCGCGCCTGTTTTTAAGAGATTTTAGCCATGAGTGAATTGAAGAACGATCGTTATCTGCGCGCCTTGTTGCGCCAGCCTGTAGACGTCACGCCGGTCTGGATGATGCGCCAGGCAGGCCGCTATTTGCCGGAGTATAAAGCGACGCGCGCCATCGCAGGCGATTTTATGTCGCTGTGTAAAAATGCCGAACTCGCCTGTGAGGTGACGCTGCAGCCGCTGCGGCGTTATCCGCTGGACGCCGCGATTCTGTTCTCCGATATCCTGACGATTCCGGATGCCATGGGATTAGGGCTCTATTTTGAGGCAGGTGAAGGCCCGCGTTTCTCCTCTCCGATTACCTGTCGTGCCGACGTTGATAAACTGCCGATTCCCGATCCTGAACAGGAACTGGGCTACGTCATGAATGCCGTGCGCACCATTCGCAAAAATCTGCAGGGCGAGGTGCCGCTGATTGGCTTTTCCGGCAGCCCGTGGACGTTGGCTACCTATATGGTGGAAGGCGGGAGCAGCAAGGCGTTTACCAAACTCAAGAAAATGATGTATGCCGAGCCGACCACGCTGCACGCGATGCTCGATAAGCTGGCTGACAGCGTCACCCTTTATCTCAACGCGCAGATCCGCGCTGGCGCCCAGTCGGTGATGATTTTCGATACCTGGGGCGGCGTGCTCACCGGCCGCGACTACCTTGAGTTCTCACTGCATTACATGCACAAAATTGTCGATGGTCTGCAACGCGAAAATGAGGGGCGCCGTGTGCCCGTCACGCTGTTCACCAAAGGTGGGAATCAATGGCTGGAAGCGATGGCAGCCACCGGCTGTGATGCGCTGGGGCTGGACTGGACCATGGATATTGCTGATGCGCGCCGCCGCGTAGGCGACAAGGTTGCGCTGCAGGGCAATATGGATCCTTCTATGCTTTATGCACCGCCTGCACGGATTGAGCAGGAAGTGGAAACTATTTTGCAGGGATTTGGCAACGGCAACGGGCATGTCTTTAACCTGGGCCATGGTATTCATCAGGATGTACCACCAGAACATGCCGGCGTTTTTGTCGAGGCAGTGCATAAGCTGTCGCGAAAATATCATCAGGAGTAACCGTGGATATACAGGCTTTACGCGCCGAACAAATTGAACGAGCTGCGCAGGTTGTGCGGCATGATGACTTTGAGGTTATGCCACCCCGTTTAATCGGCGGTGCTGACGTTGGTTTTGAAGAGGGAGGCGACGTCACGCGTGCCGCGCTGGTGCTGCTGGAGTATCCCTCGATGAAGCTGGTGGCGCACACGGTGGCGCGCGTAGCCACAACGATGCCCTACATTCCTGGCTTCCTCTCGTTCCGCGAATATCCGGCCTTACTGGCGGCATGGCAGCAGCTCGATCAGCATCCGGATCTGCTGTTTGTTGATGGTCATGGCATTTCCCATCCGCGTCGACTCGGGGTTGCCAGCCATTTTGGTCTGATGGTGGATGTCCCGACCATTGGCGTGGCGAAGCGCCGGTTATGCGGTAAGTTTGCTGACCTGTCGGAAGAGCCTGGCGCTCGCCAGCCGCTGATGGACAAAGGTGAGCAGCTGGCCTGGGTATGGCGCAGCAAAAAGCGCTGCAATCCACTGTTTGTCTCGACCGGCCATCGCGTTAGCACCGATACCGCGCTGGAGTGGGTTGAACGCTGCATGGGCGGATATCGCCTGCCCGAACCGACGCGCTGGGCAGATGCGGTGGCGTCACGTCGACCGGCCTTTGTTCGCTGGCAACAGCAGCCTTAATGCCGCTTTTGCTGTACACTGCCGGCAGAAAAATCACCAAGAGATTGCCCCATGTTACGTAACCCAATTCATCTGCGGCTGGAGAAGTTAGAAAGCTGGCAGCATATGACGTTTATGGCCTGTTTGTGTGAACGTATGTATCCCAACTACTGGGCGTTTCATCAGCAGACCGGTTTTGCCGATGCTCAGCTTTATCGTCGTCTGCTCGATCTGGTGTGGGAGTCATTGACGGTAAAAGATGCCAAAATCAATTTCGACAGCCAGCTGGAGAAATTCGAAGAGGCGATCCCCAACGGCGATGATTTCGATGTGTATGGCGTTTATCCCGCTATCGATGCCTGTGTTGCTCTGAGTGAAACGGTGCATGCGCTGCTGAGTGGCGACACGCTGGATCGGGCGATCGAAGTCAGCGAGACCTCAATCACTACCGTGGCGATGCTGGAAATGACCCAATCCGGACAGGAAATGTCCGATGATGAGTTAAAAGATAATCAAGGCGTCATCGACGAATGGGACGCGCAATGGGAGATATTTCGCCTGCTTGCCGCCTGTGAAGAACGTGACGTGGAATTGATAAAAGGATTACGTTCAGACCTGCGGGAAGACGGATTCAGCAACATCGGTATAAAAATTCAGCAGTAAGGCGATAAAACGTGACTCCAGGCCTGATTTGTCGCGCCTAAAGGCTTCACATTCGCCCCCCGTCTGGTCTACATTTGGGGGGCTGAAAAATGTGGCTATCGGTGCGCGCAGGCTGAAGAGTGCCAGCCGTTGGCTTTTCCCTCGCACTTGATGCTTAGCAAGCGATAAATACACTGTAAGGATAACTTATGAACAAGACTCAACTGATCGATGTAATTGCAGACAAAGCGGATCTGTCAAAAGCCCAGGCTAAAGCAGCTCTGGAATCCACTTTGGCAGCGATTACTGAGTCTCTTAAAGATGGTGATGCTGTACAACTGGTTGGTTTTGGTACTTTTAAGGTTAACCATCGTGCTGAGCGTACTGGCCGCAACCCGCAGACTGGCAAGGAAATCAAAATTGCTGCTGCAAACGTACCAGCGTTCGTATCTGGTAAAGCACTGAAAGACGCTGTTAAGTAAGTTTTGTAGTAGTAAAAGGTTTAAACAGAGGGGCTTAAAAGCCCTTTTGTTTTCTCCTCGTGATAAACCTGATTCCTTATATCCAGCATCGCTCTCGTCCGCGGGACCCTATGAAAATCCTCACCCTCATATTGAGCGTTCTGCTTGTTGGCTGCAGCTCTCACTCTTCTCTTCCCGATTTTACGGCCAGCGGCTATCTTGCCGATCGCGGTGTTGTCCGCATCTGGCGCAAAAACAGCGATCGTGACAGCGTACACATGATGACTGTCTTTACCCCATTTAGCGGTGGAACGGCAGATGTGACGCATTACAACTGGGTGGACGGAAAGCTGATGAGCATTGCGCGCCAGGTAAAAGGCGATCGGCCGGATGATGTGACGTTGCGCTTTAACGCCGAGGGTAAGCTGAGCTTTATGCAGCGCCAGCTAGCGGGGCAGCGGCAAGCGGTCAGTGACGAAACGGTGGCACTCTATCAGTTCGATGCTGGTCGGATGCGCGATATCAGTGACGCACTGCTGGCAGGCCGGATTATGTTGCATCAGGGTCACTGGCTGGGCGATGGCCGTGTACAAAGCTGTGAAGGGACTATTTTAACGCCGGACTTCGATGCCGCAACGCGCCAGCGTATCAGCCAGATGTGGATGCGTGACAAACAGGCGACGATGCTAGCGTGGCTGGAAGGACCAGATGGCAATGAATTGTTGTTGCAGGGGCAGGCCGATGATTGCCAGTGGCAACCGCGAGAGGCAACCTTTTAACAGCAGGGACATCGTGTGCCCCTGCCGAATACAAGCTACTTGCGATCGATTGCGCGCCAGCCGATATCGCTGCGGCTGAAGCTGCCGGTCCATGAAATGTCTTTCACCAGTTCGCGAGCACGCTGCTGCGCATCAGCAACATCGTCACCTAACGCCGTGACGCATAAGACGCGCCCGCCATTGGTAACCACCACATCGCCCTGCATTTTGGTGCCGGCATGAAACACTTTGCGGTCGTCTGGCTGCTCCAGAGGCAGGCCATGAATCTGCAGGCCAGTCTGATAATCGCCGGGATAGCCGCCTGCGGCCAGCACGATGCCCAATGCCGGACGCGGATCCCATTGTGAATCCTGCTGATCCAGCGTGCCTTCGCAGCCCGCCAGGCATAGCTCAACCAGATCCGACTGCATACGCAACATAATGGGCTGCGTTTCCGGATCGCCAAAGCGGCAGTTAAACTCAATGACTTTGGGTTGCCCCTCATCATCGATCATCAGGCCCGCATAGAGAAAGCCGGTATAGACGTTGCCTTCGGCTGCCATGCCGCGCACCGTTGGCCAGATAACCTGATCCATTACGCGTTGATGAATCTCATCAGTGACGACCGGAGCAGGTGAATAGGCGCCCATGCCGCCGGTATTAGGACCGGTATCACCATCGCCTACGCGTTTATGATCCTGGCTGGTGGCCATGGGCAGAACGTTTTCGCCATCCACCATAACGATAAAGCTGGCTTCTTCGCCGGTCAGAAACTCTTCAATCACGATGCGATGGCCCGCATTGCCAAAAGCATTGCCCGCCAGCATATCTTCTACGGCAGCTTCCGCTTCCTCCAGCGTCATCGCCACAATCACGCCTTTGCCCGCCGCGAGACCATCGGCCTTTATCACAATTGGCGCGCCTTTTTCCCGCAGATAAGCCAGGGCAGGTTCAACCGCAGTGAAGTTCTGGTATTCCGCGCTGGGAATGTGATGGCGTGCCAGAAAGTCTTTGGTAAAGGCTTTCGATCCCTCCAGCTGTGCAGCGGCCTGCGTGGGGCCAAAAATTTTCAGACCGGCAGTGCGAAAGGCGTCAACTACGCCAATCACCAGCGGTGCTTCCGGACCCACAATCGTTAAGTCGATATTTTCGCTCTGTGCGAATCGCAGCAGGCCATGAATATCGGTTGGGCTGATATCCACATTTTGCAGCGCCGGTTCCAGCGCCGTACCGGCATTACCGGGCGCGACATAAACGGTTGTCGCCAGCGGCGACTGAGCCGCCTTCCATGCCAGCGCGTGTTCACGTCCGCCGTTGCCAATGACCAGAATTTTCATCGTTCGGTTCTCCTGCTGATTAATGACGGAAGTGACGCATATCGGTGAAGATCATCGCGATGCCGTGTTCGTTGGCAGCGGTAATGATCTCTTCATCGCGGATTGAACCGCCAGGCTGGATCACACAGGTGATACCTACGGCGGCAGCGGCATCAATACCATCGCGGAACGGGAAGAAGGCGTCAGATGCCATCGCCGAACCTTTTACCTCCAGCCCCTCATCGCCGGCTTTGATACCGGCAATTTTAGCCGAGTACACGCGGCTCATCTGACCGGCACCAATGCCGATGGTCATCTTATCGCGCGCGTAAACAATCGCGTTGGATTTAACGAATTTGGCCACTTTCCAGCAGAACAGCGCATCACGCAGTTCCTGCTCGCTGGGCTGACGCTGGCTAACCACGCGCAGCTGGCTCTCATCCACCATGCCAAGATCGCGATCCTGAACCAGCAGACCGCCGTTGACGCGTTTGAAATCGAGGCCATGCTGGCGCGCCTGCCACTGACCGCAAATCAGAACGCGAACGTTCTGCTTGGTGGCGGTAATGGCTAAAGCAGCTTCACTGGCCGCTGGCACAATGATCACTTCAACGAACTGACGGCTGACAATTGCCTGGGCTGTTGCTTCATCCAGCTCGCGGTTGAACGCGATAATGCCGCCAAAGGCTGAAGTAGGATCGGTTTTCCATGCACGCTCATAGGCATTGAGCAGACTATCGCCGATGGCTACGCCGCAGGGGTTAGCGTGTTTAACGATAACGCAGGCGGGCTCATCAAATTCTTTCACACATTCAAGAGCAGCATCGGTGTCAGCAATGTTGTTATAAGAGAGCGCCTTGCCCTGAACCTGACGTGCGGTAGCCACTGAGGCTTCCGTGACGTTCTCTTCTATATAGAAGGCCGCGTCCTGATGGCTGTTCTCACCGTAACGCATATCCTGCTTTTTGATGAAGTTGAGGTTAAGCGTGCGCGGGAAGCGACCCGCAGGTTCCGCGGAGTCGCCGTGATAGGCAGGCACCATGCTGCCAAAGTAGTTAGCGATCATGCTGTCGTAAGCGGCGGTGTGCTCAAAAGCTTTGATCGCCAAATCAAAACGCGTCACCAGCTGTAGCGAGTTATTGTTGGTATCCATCTCTGCGATGATGGCTTCGTAATCACTGCTCTTCACTACGATCGCCACATCTTTGTGATTCTTGGCGGCAGAGCGCACCATGGTTGGCCCGCCAATATCGATATTCTCAACGGCGTCTTCCAGCGAGCAACCTTCGCGTGCAACGGTTTCTGCAAAAGGGTAGAGATTGACGACAACCATATCAATTGGCTCAATCTGATGCTCTGCCATGATGGCATCATCCTGGCCGCGACGGCCCAAAATGCCACCATGCACTTTCGGATGCAGCGTTTTCACCCGGCCATCCATCATTTCTGGAAAACCGGTGTAGTCAGAAACTTCAGTAACCGGAAGGCCAGCATCAGCCAACAAGCGAGCAGTGCCGCCGGTAGAGAGAAGTTCAACACCGCGGCTGGAAAGTGCCTGAGCGAATTCGAGGATACCGGCTTTATCAGAGACGCTGAGTAGCGCACGGCGGACAGGACGAGGTTGTTGCATGGTGGTTTTATCCCTTGGCTTTGGTTCGCAAGTAAAGAGCGTTACATCAAGCCTGCATTTCTTCTCTCTATAAAGAAACAAAAGCTTCAGGTAACGCCCCAATAGGGGCGGCCAATTTGCGCGGGCATTGTAGCGAAAACGTTTGCGCGATGCTCGTCAAAATTACTCTGCGTCGGGCATTGTGGATAAATTTGTGCATAACTGCGTATAAGGCGGCCTTTTGCTGTGGAATGCAGCAAACGATCGATTTTATGCAAATTAGCGGTTGCCGCGCGGCGCGAACTCCCTATAATGCGCATCCAACGACACGGCACAACGGCTTACACAGCACGGTGTGCAGGATGAGGAAACTCTCCAGC
>NZ_JBLYPN010000022.1:0-47622 GCF_051851875.1 Duffyella sp. Ts4
AACCTGCGACCAATTGATTAAAAGTCAACTGCTCTACCAACTGAGCTAACGACCCACTTTATGCCACCTGAACCGCTTTAAGATATGTCCCGGCAACGGCGGCATATATTACTGATTTAGCGGGGGAGCGCAACCCCTTTTTCCGCGAATACCGCTAACTGCTTACCTTTAACGCACTAAGGCCAGAAATCATACGATATCTGGCTTTTCATCGCCTTTTACAGTGCTGCTATGCGTTTTTGCGCCTGCTTAGCAGATTCACTGTTGGGATACTGCTTAACCACCTGTTGAAACACTGCTTTAGCCTTCGCGTTATCACCTTTGTCCTGCATGATGACGCCGACCTTAAACAGCGCTTCCGCACTTTTTGGTGATTTCGGGTATTTTTTTACCACTGTGGCAAAAAAGTACGCGGCATCATCCTTTTTGCCCTTGTTATAAAAGAGCTGCCCAAGCCAGTAATTGGCATTCGGCTGAAAGGTAGAATCAGGGTATTTTTTTACGAAAGCCTGAAAAGCAGCGATCGCCTGATCGTACTGTTTCTTTTGCAATACCAGATCAACAGCGTTGTTGTAATCGGTATTGGCATCACCGCTTTGTACCGGTGCCGCGGCGGCATCGCTGCTGCTGTTGTCAGAGCCCGCTGCTGCTGCCGTAGCCGAGCCGGTATCTGCTGCAGCCGCATTGCTGCTGTTGCTGGCATTGCTGCTACTGAGCGCATCAATCTGCTGATAGAGCTGCTTTTGCCGCTCGACCACCTGATTTAGCTGATATGAGTTTTCCTGGATCTGCCCGCGCAGCGAATCGATATCGCTTTGGTTGGCGTTCATCTGCTGCTGGAGTTGCTGCAACAGTTGCGCCTGGGCATTAGAAATACGTTCAAGAGTGGTGACACGGTCTTCAACCGAGCCAGAGCCAACGTTACTGATTGTTGCCTGGGCATTAGCGGCCCAGGGGGCCGCTACGCCAACCAGTAACGACAGACTCAACAGGTGAGTTCTGAAGCTACTAATCATGTGGTTCTCTTAGTATACCAGTACGGCACGACGGTTTTTCGAGTAAGCCGATTCGTCATGACCCAGTACAGCTGGTTTCTCTTTACCGTAAGAAACGATAGAGATCTGATCGGCAGAAACGCCTTTACCCTGCAGATACATTTTCACTGCGCTGGCGCGACGCTCGCCCAGAGCAATGTTGTATTCCGGCGTACCGCGTTCGTCCGCATGACCTTCAACGGTCACTTTGTAAGATGGGTTGCTACGCAGGAAAGCCGCGTGCTGATCCAGCATCTGAGCGAAGTCAGACTGGATGTCATACTGATCCAGACCGAAGTAAACGATGTTGTTACGTTGCAGCTGTTCCATCTGCAGGCGAGCTTGCTCGTCTGAAGACATGTTGCCGCCGTTGCCGCTACCGTTCATGCCGCCGTTAGCATAAGCACCATCAGCGCCCATACCGTTGGTCTGGTCGTTGTTATTGTTTTTGTGTGAGCTACATGCAGCCACTGCGATCACTGGCAGAGCCAGCAGTAAACCCTTCAGCACTTTGTTCAATTGCATTTTTTGAATCCTATTATTTTGTTTGCCATACACATTTTCATATGCATCACAGATACGGCGACCAGGCAGGGAATTTTACCTGTCCATCAGTTGCCGGAAGACGCGCTTTGAAACGACCATCTGTTGATACCAATTGCAGTACGGAACCCATACCCTGAGTAGAGCTGTAGATTACCATGGTGCCATTAGGTGCAAGACTTGGCGTTTCATCCAGGAACGTGTCCGTTAAAGCTTGAACGGCTCCCGTTTCCAGATCCTGTCTGGCGACGTGCTGCGCACCGCCATTGGTGCTGACCATCACCATTGATTTACCGTCAGTGCTGACATCCGCGTCCTGATTCTGAGAACCTTCCCAGGTCACGCGCTGCGGAGTGCCACCGTTGACGCCAATTTTATAAATTTGTGGACGACCTGCCTGATCGGAGGTGTAAGCCAGCGTCTGGCTGTCCGGGAACCAGGTCGGTTCAGTGCTGTTAAAACGGCCGTCGGTGACCTGACGAATCTGGCCTGAGCCAAGGTCCATCACGTACAGGTTCAGGCTGCCGGTTTTAGACAACGCAAACGCGAGCTTGCTGCCATCCGGAGAGAAAGCCGGTGCGCCGTTGTGACGTGGGAAAGAGGCGATCTGACGGATAGCGCTGTTTGCCAGCGTTTGTACCACCAGCGCGGACTTGCCGCTTTCAAAAGTCACATACGCTACTTTGCTGCCATCCGGTGACCAGGCCGGTGACATCAGCGGCTGTGGTGAACGGTGAACCACAAACTGGTTGTAGCCATCGTAGTCGGCTACGCGCAACTCATAGGGGAACTGACCGCCATTGGTCTGTACCACATAGGCAATGCGCGTACGGAATGCGCCTTTGATGCCGGTGAGTTTCTCAAAGGATTCATCACTGGCGGTGTGCGCAGCGTAGCGCAGCCACTGTTTAGTCACCTTGAACTGGTTCTGAGCCAGCACGGTGCCCGGCGAACCTGCGGTATCCACCAGTTGGTAAGAGACAACATAGCTGCCATCGGCGCCTGGCTGTACCTGGCCAACAACAACGGCATCGATACCCAGCGCGCTCCAGGCGGCAGGCTGAACTTCAGCGGCCGTGGTAGGCTGCTGTGGCAAACGCGAGCGATCCAGCGGATTGAATTTGCCGCTGTTGCGCAGATCCGCAGCAACGATACCGCCAACATCTTCCGGCGCCGCTCCTGGTCCGGTCCACTTGAACGGCACGACGCCAATTGGACGGGCGGTATTTACACCCTGCGTAATTTCGATACGAACTTCTGCGTGCAGCGCGGCCGCCCACAGTATTAAAAAACTTAACGCAACACGAAATGCCTGCTTCATTTTCTCTCCCTTACCTGAACGCAACGTCCACGATAATTAGCAGTGTTCAATAACTATCAAATGTACAGCACATAGCCTGCACTGTTCCCGCACCATCAGAAGCCTGATGCAGGTGCCGACAGGCTTTAGATTACGGCAAGCTAAACATAGTTCAAGCTGCCATTTGTTACTCTCTTATTGCGGTTTAAAATAGAGTGGTGCGTTTTTGAAAACCTGGTACACATCCTGGCTCGGAGGCTTAGGAATGCGCGCCTGTCGGGCCGCTGCCATCGCAGCCTGACACAGTGCGGGATCGCCGCCTTCCGCCTTCACGCTGATCAGCAAACCGTCCGGCGCCAGATTAACCCGCAGCGTACAGGTTTTGCCCTTGTAGTTATCTGAATCGTAAAACTTGCTTTGAATCGCCGCCTGGATCTGACCAGCATAGTTGCTGATATCGGCTCCCGATGCGCCCGATTTTTTCTGATTCCCCTGCCCTGCTGCCCCGCCACCTGCTTTCGGCGCATTTTTGCCGGAAGCCAGACCGCCCAGCAGATCGTCTACCGCATCGCTGTCGCTGGCGGCTTCTGCGGCAGCTTTTTTCTTCGCGTCGGCGGCCGCTTTCGCTTTGGCTGCGGCATCTGCTTTAGCTTTCGCCGCGGCTTCAGCTTTCGCCTCAGCTTTGGCTTTGGCTTCTGCTTTCGCGTCGGCAGCAGCCTGCTCTTTTGCTTCCTGTGCCGCCTTCGCTTTAGCTTCAGCAGCGGCCTGTTCTTTCGCTTCCTGAGCGGCTTTTGCTTTCGCCTGCGCATCCGCTTTGGCCTTGGCTGCGGCTTCCGCTTTCGCCGCTTTTTCCTTCTCTTTTACCGCTTCTGCAGCAGCCGCTTTGGCCTGCTCTTCCGCCTCTTTTTTGGCGTTGGCCGCCGCTTTTTTTGCCTGCTCTTCTGCCTGTTTTTTCGCATCGGCCGCGGCAGCTTTCTTCGCCTGCTCATCAGCCTGTTTTTTCGCGTCGGCAGCGGCTTTCATCTGTGCATCAGCTTCCGCTTTGGCATCGGCTTTCGCCTTGGCCGCCGCTGCTTCTGCGGTTTTCTGCTGCTCTTGCGCCTGCTGTGCCGCCGCTTCCGCCTGCTTCTGCTCTGCTGCCTGGGCTTTTGCTTCTGCCTTCGCCGCTTCCTGCGCCTGCAAACGCTCTTTTTCCAGCGCTTTCAGCCGCTGTTGTTCAGCGGCCTGCTTTTGCTGCAGCTCTTCTGCCTGCTGCTGGGCCTGCTTTTTACGCTGTTGGGCGGCACGCTGGCTGTCGCTCTGCTGATTCTGCTGGCGGTTAAACTGCTCAACGACCGCACCGGGATCGACCATGACCGCGTCGATATCGCTGCCGCCACCGCCGCCACTCGCTTCAATATTTTCGTTAAACGAGCTCCATATCAGTAACCCAATCAAAACGATGTGCAGGATTACGGATACGATTATCGCGCGTTTTAACTTAGCGTTCTGCTCGGTTGCCTTCGACACTCTCGGTTCCCAAAAAACGGTTCGAATAAATTAGATCGGCTGCGTCATCAAACCCACAGACTTCACGCCTGCCTGATGCAGCAAGTTCAGCGCCTTGATAATTTCGTCGTAAGGCACATCTTTCGCGCCGCCGATCAAAAACACCGTTTTCGGATTCGCTTCCAGACGGCGTTGCGCTTCAGCCACCACCTGTTCAGACGGCAACTGCTCCATACGATCGTGATCCACTACCAGGCTGTACTGGCCGACGCCGGACACTTCCACAATTACCGGCGGATTGTCATCGCTGGAAACGGTTTTAGAATCGGTAGCATCTGGCAAATCAACCTCAACGCTCTGGGTGATGATGGGCGCCGTTGCCATGAATATCAGCAGCAGCACCAGCAGCACGTCGAGCAGTGGAACGATATTGATCTCAGATTTAAGTTCGCGGCGACCGCGACCACGTTTTCTGGCCATGCGTCACCTCGCTTACTTGTTGTTCTCGCTGGAGAACGCCTGACGATGCAGGATGGCGGTGAACTCTTCCATGAAGTTGTCATAGCCCTGCTCAAGCTTATTGACTCGCTGGTTGAGACGGTTGTAAGCCATGACCGCAGGAATAGCGGCAAACAGGCCGATAGCCGTGGCGATCAGCGCTTCCGCAATACCCGGTGCAACCATTTGCAGGGTCGCCTGCTTCACCGCGCCCAGGGCAATAAAGGCGTGCATGATGCCCCATACGGTACCAAACAGGCCGATATACGGGCTGATTGATCCGACAGTGCCAAGGAAAGGAATATGGTTTTCCAGTGATTCCAGCTCACGGTTCATGGAGATGCGCATGGCGCGACCCGCACCATCGAGCACCGCTTCAGGCGCATGGCTGTTGGCGCGATGCAGACGAGCGAACTCTTTAAAACCTGAGTAGAAAATCTGCTCTGAGCCTGACAGCTCATCGCGGCGGGCCTGACTTTCCTGATAAAGACGGGAAAGTTCGACGCCGGACCAGAATTTATCTTCAAACGCTTCCGCTTCCCGACCTGCGGCGTTAAGTATACGCGTACGCTGGATGATGATTGCCCATGAGGCAATGGAAAATCCAATCAAAATCAGCATGATAAGTTTGACCAGAAGGCTCGCCTTCAGGAACAAATCAAGAACGTTCATGTCAGTCACTGCTTGAACTCCGCGACAATAGACTTGGGAAGCGCTATCGGCTTCATAAGATGTGGGTTAATGCAGGCAATCAGGACTTCTGCTTCATTGAGCACTTTGCCTTCTTCATTCACAATACGCTGGGCGAAAGTCATCGACGCTCCGCTCATCGCGCTGACGTGACTCTCAACGATCAGCAGATCGTCAAGGCGCGCCGCCGCCATGTACTCAACCGTCATTTTTCGCACCACAAATGCCACCTGTTGTTCCAGCAGCGTTTGCTGATTGAAATGGCGCTGACGCAGCATTTCAGTCCGTGCTCGTTCATAAAAAGCGATATAGCTGGCGTGATAAACCACACCACCGGCATCGGTGTCTTCGTAATAGACGCGAACCGGCCATTGAAACAGCGTTGTACTCACTCTACATCCCGGTCAGGCTTTTAAACGTTGCTACTATACGCAAGAGCCAACGCCTTGGGAATGGATTGCCATAGCGCAAAGAAAATAATTATCGCTGGCAAAACGGCGCTGAAAAGTTGCGCCAACATCGTCAAGGCTCACTGACTGAAATCGCCACTAACTTGACGAAATCGCGGCGTTATTTCCCCTCGCCAACAAGACGAATCCTGCGGGTTAAGGGGGCTAAAAACGATCCGGATAAAGATAAGGTAATAAAAGGCGGGGCAACAAAAAAGCGCCCCGTACGGAGCGCTGTAAGAGGTCAGCGATTATCTGGCATCGGAGCCAGATTTCGTCGCGTCGACATGTTCAATCGCCAGGGCGGTGATCACGCCAAATGCGCAGGCGAGCAAGGTGCCGAGGATCCAGGCAAAATACCACATGATGTAGCCCCTGTTAGTAAAGTGAATGGGAGTGCGTTTCAATCTGCTCTTTACTGATGCGGCCAAACATTTTCCAGTAGCACCAGGTGGTATAGAGCAGGATGATGGGCACAAAGATAATGGCGGCGACGGTCATAATGCGCAGCGTCAACAGGCTCGACGTAGCATCCCAGACGGTCAGGCTGATGTTTGGCACCGTGCTGGATGGCATGATGAACGGGAACATGGCCACGCCCGCGGTAAGAATGACGCAGGCCAGCGTCAGCGACGAGAACAGAAATGCCCAGGCGCCGTTGCCGCGGCGTGAACAGATAATGGTGAGCAGCGGCAATAGCACGCCTGCGGCCGGAATCAGCCAGAGGACGGGCATGTTGTGGAAGTTGGTCATCCACGCGCCTGCCTGACGTACCACCTCTTTGCTCAGCGGATTGGATACGGCGCTGTGGTTCATCGCGCTGGTAACGACATAACCGTCAATGCCATACATGACCCAGACGCCGCCCGCCGCAAATGCGATCATCATTACCAGTGCGGAAATCTGTGCGGCGGTACGGGCGCGCAGTTCTACCTCGCCCAGCGTACGCATCTGCAGATAGGTGGCTCCCTGCGCCAGGATCATGGTCAGACTGACCACGCCAGCCAGTAAGCCAAAAGGATTGAGCAGCTGAAAAAAGTTGCCGGTATAAAACAGCCGTAACCAGCTGTCAGCGTGGAACGGTACGCCCTGTAACAGGTTACCGAAAGCGACGCCAATCACCAGCGGCGGCACAAAGCTGCCGACAAAAATGCCCCAATCCCAGGTTTCACGCCAGCGGCGATCTTCGATTTTTGAGCGATAATCAAAACCCACCGGCCGGAAGAACAGCGAGGCCAGCACCAGAATCATCGCCACATAGAACCCGGAGAACGCAGCGGCATAGACCATCGGCCAGGCGGCAAACAGCGCGCCGCCCGCGGTGATCAACCATACCTGATTGCCATCCCAGTGCGGCGCAATGCTGTTGATCATGATGCGGCGTTCCGTATCATTGCGGCCTATCAGGCGCGACAGCATGCCAACGCCCATATCGAAACCGTCGGTAACCGCAAAGCCGATGAACAACACGCCGATCAGCAGCCACCAGACAAAACGTAATACTTCATAATCGAACATATCAGGCTCCCGTTGCGGTGGTGAGGGTCAGCGGCTGTTCATGGTGATAGCGGCCCGTTCGCAGGCTGCTTGGGCCCAGCCGCGCAAATTTGAACATCAGGTACATTTCCACAATCAGAAACAGCGTATAAAGCCCGCAAATCAGCCCCATGGAAAACAGCAGGTCGCCGGTAGTTAATGAAGAGTTAGCCACCGCCGTCGGCAGGATTTCACCAATCGCCCACGGCTGACGACCATATTCCGCCACAAACCAGCCCGATTCGATGGCGATCCACGGCAGTGGAATACCGTACAGTGCAGCCTTCAGCAGCCATGGACGCTGACCAATGCGATTACGGATCACGCTCCAGAAGGCAAAGATGAAAATTCCCAGCATTAATACGCCGCTGAGCACCATGATGCGGAATGAGAAATAGAGTGGCGCAACGCGTGGAATGGAATCCTGCGTGGCCTGCGCGATTTGCGTTTCTGACGCATCGGCGACGTTATCGGTATAGCGTTTTAACAGCAGACCATAGCCGAGATCCTGCTTGTGGCGCTCAAACTCTGCCCGCACCGCCGGATCCTGGCTGCCTGAACGCAGCGTATTCAGCAGCGCATAGGCTTTCATGCCGTTGCGAATGCGCACTTCATGCTGCTGCAACAACTCTTTCAGGCCGGTAACCGGTTGATCCACCGATCGCGTGGCGATCAGACCCAGAAGATAAGGAATTTGAATTGCGTAACGGTTTTCCTGCGCCTCCTGATCCGGCAGGCCAAATAGCGTAAAGGCCGCCGGTGCCGGTTGTGTTTCCCATTCGGCTTCTATCGCTGCCAGCTTGGTTTTCTGCACGTCACCGATTTCGTAGCCTGATTCGTCACCCAGCACAATTACCGAAAGAATTGCTGCCATGCCGAAACTGGCGGCGATAGCGAAAGAGCGTTTAGCAAACGCGGTATCGCGACCCTTCAGCAGGTACCAGGCACTGATACCCAGCACAAACATTGAGCCTGCGGTATAGCCCGCCGCTACCGTATGCACAAATTTGACCTGCGCCACCGGGTTGAGCACCAGCTCAGAGAAGCTGAGCATTTCCATGCGCATGGTTTCAAAGTTAAATTCTGAGGCGACCGGATTTTGCATCCAGCCGTTAGCCACCAGAATCCACAATGCAGACATGTTCGATCCCAGCGCCACCAGCCAGGTTACCGCCAGATGCTGTACTTTGCCAAGACGATCCCAGCCAAAAAAGAACAGACCGACAAACGTCGACTCAAGGAAAAAAGCCATCAGCCCTTCTATAGCCAGTGGTGCACCGAAAATATCCCCCACGTAATGGGAATAATAAGACCAGTTAGTGCCGAACTGGAATTCCATGGTCAGACCGGTAGCCACGCCCAGCGCAAAGTTAATGCCAAAGAGCTTGCCCCAAAATTTGGTCATATCCTTGTAGATCTGTTTACCAGACAGCACATACACCGTTTCCATAATGGCCAGCAGGAACGCCATACCCAGCGTCAGTGGCACAAACAGAAAGTGATACATTGCAGTCAAGGCAAACTGCAAACGCGACAGTTCGACGATATCTAACATCTTGACTCCTTGTTCCGCATACTCTGCAAGGCATAACCAGAAATAACCGGTCGTAGTCCTGCGTCATTCATGTGAAACGATAGAAAGTGATCCCGGGTAAGTCGTGGTGACAAGGCGTTCCCTGCCAGAGCGACAGTAAGTTAATAAATGCTGAATAATTCCGGATTACGGTTACTGCCACAGCGAATAGCGCCTGTTTATTCCAGTAAACAGGTGGCGTACACATGAATGTGGTAGATCAATCTGGCAGGTTGATATCGACAGCGCTCAGCCTGCGATTTTGATGCAAAGCAATTTACTCGAAACAAGCGCAGCATATCCAGCGATATAGCTGGATATAAGCGGCAGCAACTTGATCTGGATTAAGGAATTAAAATGGGAAAAAGGCTGTAGCAAGGCGCTGTTAATTGATTGTATTTAATTGGTGGCGAAATAATTAAAGAATAAGATCGTTTAGTTTAATGGAAACTTTTAAATGTATTCAGAAAAAGCCGTGGTTTATTTTTGGTATTTTTAGACGCCTTTTAATAATAGTTTTTAACAGCCATTTCGCCAGGCTATTTTCCAAAGTATTAATTCACATCTCTAATGAATTAACCGTAATGCGTTTGTAAGATGGACATAAAAAAGGCCACCCGAAGGTGACCTTTTTTTGCTACCCACCAGCAATTACTGTGGCAGTACCGCTTTCACTGCATCGCCGATATCGGCCAGGCTGCGTACGGTTTTCACACCTGCCGCTTCCAGCGCAGCAAATTTTTCATCTGCTGTGCCTTTACCACCGGCAATGATGGCGCCAGCATGGCCCATACGCTTGCCTTTTGGCGCAGTTACGCCAGCAATGTAACCCACAACTGGCTTGGTCACATGTTCTTTGATAAAGGCAGCCGCTTCTTCTTCCGCACTGCCGCCGATTTCACCGATCATGACAATCACTTCGGTCTGCGGATCGTCCTGGAACAGCTTCAGGATATCGATGAAGTTAGAGCCAGGAATTGGGTCGCCGCCGATGCCGACGCAGGTTGACTGGCCGTAGCCAATGTCGGTGGTCTGCTTAACGGCTTCATAGGTCAACGTACCGGAGCGGGAAACGATCCCCACGCGGCCCGGCTGATGGATATGGCCCGGCATGATACCGATTTTGCATTCGCCCGGGGTGATCACACCTGGGCAGTTTGGACCGATCATGCGCACGCCAGCTTCATCCAGCTTCATTTTCACGGTCAGCATGTCCAGTGTAGGGATGCCTTCAGTGATGGTGATGATCAGCTTGATGCCCGCATCGATCGCTTCCAGAATGCCATCTTTACAGAACGGCGCAGGAACGTAGATCACTGATGCCGTTGCGCCGGTGGCTTCCACCGCTTCACGCACGGTGTTGAATACTGGCAGTCCAAGGTGCTCGGTGCCGCCTTTGCCTGGCGTTACGCCGCCAACCAGCTGCGTACCATAAGCCAGAGCCTGCTCTGAATGGAACGTGCCCTGTCCGCCGGTGAAGCCCTGGCAGATCACTTTGGTGTTTTTGTCGATCAGAATGGACATTATTTTCCCTCCGCTGCAGCGACAACACGCTGTGCAGCGTCTGTCAGGCTGGTTGCTGCAATGATGTTCAAGCCGCTGTCCGCCAGTTTCTGGGCGCCCAGCTCGGCGTTGTTACCTTCCAGACGCACCACGACCGGCACGTTGACACCCACTTCAGCGACTGCGCCGATGATGCCATCTGCGATCAGATCGCAACGGACGATACCGCCGAAAATATTGACGAATACGGCTTTAACCGCATCATCAGACAGGATGATTTTAAAGGCTTCGGTAACACGCTCTTTGGTCGCGCCGCCGCCAACATCGAGGAAGTTAGCAGGCTCGCCGCCGTGGTGCTTCACGATGTCCATGGTGCCCATTGCCAGACCGGCACCGTTCACCATACAACCGATATTGCCATCCAGCGCGACATAGTTCAGTTCCCACTGGGTAGCATGCGCTTCACGTGGGTCTTCCTGGCTTGGATCGCGCATTTCACGCAGTTCCGGCTGACGGAACAACGCATTGCCATCGGCGCCCAGTTTGCCATCGAGGCAGATCAGATCGCCCTGTTTGGTGATGACCAGCGGGTTGATCTCAACCATCGCCAGATCGCGCTCCAGGAACATGGTTGCCAGACCCATAAAGATCTTGGTGAACTGGTTAACTTGCTTGCCGGTCAGACCCAGTTTGAATGCCAGTTCACGGCCCTGATAAGGCTGTGGACCTGCTAAGGGATCAAGCGCCATTTTATGAATCAGGTGCGGAGTCTCTTCCGCCACTTTTTCAATTTCTACACCGCCTTCGGTTGAGGCCATAAAGACCACGCGGCGGCTGGCACGATCAACAACCGCACCCAGATAGAGTTCCTGATCGATATCAGTGGCCGCTTCAACCAGAATCTGATTTACCGGCTGACCGTGCGCATCTGTTTGATAGGTAACCAGACGTTTTCCCAGCCAGTTTTCAGCAAAAGCACGAATATCTTCTTTGCTGTTAACCACTTTCACACCGCCCGCTTTACCGCGGCCACCGGCATGAACCTGACATTTTACTACCCACGGGCCTGCGCCAATTTTAGACGCCGCTTCTTCTGCTTCGCGTGGCGTAGTACAGGCGTAACCGGTTGGTGCCGGCATGCCATACCGTGCAAACAGCTGTTTCGCCTGGTATTCGTGTAAGTTCATGATGTTCTATCCATTCATATCTGAAAAGATTAATAAGGTTGGGCGCAGCCTGAGCCGCGCCCGGCGAGAATTAAACGTCCAGCAACAGACGGGCTGGATCTTCCAGCATCTCTTTCACTGCCACTAAGTAACCCACGGACTCACGTCCGTCGATCAGGCGGTGATCGTAAGAAAGTGCGAGGTACATCATTGGCAGGATAACCACCTGACCATTCACCGCCATTGGGCGGTCTTTGATCGCGTGCATGCCGAGAATCGCGCTTTGCGGTGGGTTGATGATTGGCGTAGACATCAGTGAGCCAAATACGCCGCCGTTGGTAATAGTAAAGTTACCCCCGGTCAGCTCTTCAACCGTCAGCTTGCCATCACGGCCTTTGACCGCCAGTTCTTTAATTTTCTTCTCGATATCTGCCATGCTCAGCGCATCAACGTCTTTCAGCACAGGCGTGACCAGTCCGCGCGGAGTGGAAACCGCAATGCTGACATCGAAGTAGTTGTGGTAAACCACATCTTCGCCATCAATCGATGCGTTAACTTCCGGGAAGCGTTTTAACGCTTCAACCACCGCTTTGATGTAGAAGGACATAAAGCCCAAACGCACACCATGACGCTTCTCAAACACTTCGCCATATTGCTTACGCAAGTCCATGATTGGCTTCATGTTGATTTCGTTGAACGTTGTCAGCATTGCGGTGCTGTTTTTCGCTTCCAGCAGACGCTCTGCGACACGCTTACGCAGACGGGTCATCGGTACACGTTTTTCTGTGCGGCCAGCAACCGGTGGCTGCGGCGTTGCCGCTGGGGCTGGGGCTGCGGCTTTAGCGCCGGTGTTCTGCGCCAGATGTTTCTCAACATCTTCACGGGTCAGACGTCCGCCTACGCCGCTGCCTTTAATGGCGGCCGGGTCGAGCGAATGTTCAGCGATCAGGCGACGAATAGCTGGGCTCAGCGCATCGTTGCTTTCATCTTCCAGAGAGGCGGTTTGACGTTGGGCTGGTGTGGCATCTTTATCTTCTGATTTAGCAGAAGACTCTTTGCCCGCACTGTTGCCCTCTTTCAGACGTCCCAGAATCTGACGCGAGGTCACCGTAGCGCCCTCTTCTTCCAGCACGGCTTCCAGAATGCCGTCGGCTGATGCAGGCACTTCCAGTACCACTTTGTCAGTTTCAATTTCTACCAGCACTTCGTCGCGGCTAACCGCATCGCCAGGTTTTTTATGCCAGGTCGCTACAGTTGCATCAGCAACGGATTCTGGCAGGTCGGGAACGAGAATATCTACGCTACTCATTATCTATCCTTTAATTAATTAACGTTCAGCGCGTCATTGACCAGTTCTTGCTGCTGTTTCTGGTGAACGGACATATAGCCAACTGCCGGTGAAGCCGAAGCGGGACGACCGGCGTAACGTAACGAAGCACCAAATGGAACCACTTCACGGAAATGATGCTGGCTGCAATACCAGGCACCCTGATTCAGTGGCTCTTCCTGGCACCAGACAAAATCATGCACGTGTGCATAAGCTTGCAGCGCTTCCTGCACCGCTTTGTGCGGGAAAGGATAAAGCTGTTCGATGCGCACAATGGCAACATCGGTCTGTTCATTTTTGCGGCGCTGCTCAAGCAGGTCGTAATATACCTTGCCGGAACAAAGCACGACGCGCTTAACCGCTTTCGGATCCAGATCGTCGATTTCGCCAATGGCTGGCTGGAAGCGGCCATTAGCCAGTTCATCCAGAGATGAAATTGCCAGCGGATGACGCAGCAGCGATTTTGGTGACATCACGATCAGCGGACGGCGCATACCGCGCAAGGCCTGACGACGCAGCATGTGATAAACCTGTGCCGGGGTTGAAGGCACGCATACCTGCATGTTTTGCTCAGCACAAAGTTGCAGATAACGCTCAAGGCGTGCGGAGGAGTGCTCCGGACCCTGACCTTCATAGCCGTGTGGCAACAGCATCACCAGGCCACACATACGGCCCCACTTCTGCTCGCCTGAACTGATGAACTGGTCGATAACTACCTGAGCGCCGTTGGCAAAGTCACCAAACTGCGCTTCCCAGATGGTCAGCGTACGCGGCTCAGCCGTGGCATAGCCATATTCAAATGCCAGCACCGCTTCTTCAGACAGCACGGAATCCCAGACTTTAAAGATGCCCTGACCATTGTGAATATGCTGCAGCGGCGTGTAAGTCGATCCGTTGCTTTGGTTATGCACCACCGCATGGCGATGGAAGAAGGTGCCACGACCCATATCCTCACCAGACAGGCGACAAGGAATACCTTCGTCTACCAGCGTGGCATAGGCCAGATTCTCGGCGCCGCCCCAGTCGAAAGGTTTATTGCCTTCCGCCATGTCAGCGCGATCGTTGTAGATCTTCGCCACACGAGACTGCACTTCAATTGAATCAGGAACGGTGCTGATACGGCGCGCTAACTCCTGCAGCCGTTTCATTTCAACCTTCTCCGGATAGCTCTCTTCCCAGTCGTGATTCAGGTAAGGTGACCAGGTAAAAGAGTGCAGGCTCATTGGCCGCCACTCCGGTACTACACATTCACCGGCATCAAGCGCATCACGGTACAAATTGACCATTTCAGTAGCATCGGCCTGTGAAGCAACCTGATTGCTTTCCAGCTTGTCGGCATAAAGCTTACGCGGCGTTGGATGCTTTTTGATTTTTTGGTACATCAATGGCTGCGTGGCGCTTGGCTCATCCGCTTCGTTGTGTCCATGGCGGCGATAGCACACCAGGTCGATGAAGACGTCACGTTTAAAGGTGTTGCGGAAATCGAGCGCCAGACGCGTCACGAACGCCACCGCTTCCGGATCGTCAGCATTGACGTGGAAGATTGGCGCCAGCACCATTTTACCGATGTCGGTACAGTATTGAGTGGAACGCGCATCTTTCGGGTTGGAAGTGGTAAAGCCCACCTGGTTATTAATGACGATACGTACGGTACCGCCAACTTCATAACCGCGAGCCTGAGACATGTTTAATGTCTCCTGCACCACGCCCTGACCGGTTACCGCGGCATCACCATGAATTGTGATAGGCAACACTTTGTTGCTTGCGGGTTCATCAAGGCGATCGAGGCGCGCGCGCACTGAACCCATGACAACCGGGCTAACAATTTCCAGATGCGAAGGGTTAAAGGCCAGTGCTAAGTGCACCATGCCCCCTTCCGTCTCCACATCAGAAGAGAAGCCCATGTGATATTTCACATCACCGGTGCCCAGATGCTCTTTATGTTTGCCGGCAAATTCGTCAAACAGATCCTGCGGCTTTTTGCCGAGCACGTTGATCAGCACATTAAGGCGACCGCGGTGGGCCATGCCCAGAACCACTTCGCGCGTGCCGCTTTTGCCTGCATGGCGGATCATTTCGCGCAGCATTGGCACTAACGCATCGCCGCCTTCCAGCGAGAAGCGTTTTGCTCCCGGGAATTTTGCGCCGAGATATTTTTCCAGACCTTCGGCAGCGGTCAGCTCTTTCAGAAAGCCTTTCTTCTCTTCGGCAGTGAAAGAGGGTTGGCCCATTACCGATTCGATACGCTGTTGAATCCAGCGTTTCTCTTCCGTATTGGTGATATGCATATACTCGGCACCAATCGAACCACAATAGGTCTGCTGCAGTGCCTGATATAATTCGCCCAGTTTCATCGTCTCTTTGCCAATGGCAAACGAGCCGACGTTGAACGTTTCCTGGAAATCAGCTTCGGTTAAATCGTGGAATTCAGGTGCCAGATCCGGTACTGACTCCTGTTTCCACAAACCGAGCGGATCGAGATTGGCCTGTTGATGGCCACGGAAACGGAAGGCGTTGATCAGTTGCAGGACTTTAACCTGCCTGGAGTTCGTTACCGGATCGGTAACGGATGCGGTGTAGCGAGAAGCGTCTTTCGCCAGACGGCGGAAATATTCGCGGGTCGTGGAGTGAATCTGTTCTGGTTTAACTCCGGTTCCGGGAAGCTGCTGGAACCTTTCGCGCCATACAGCATCGACAGAGTCAGGATCGGTTAGAAAATCCTCATAGAGCTGCTCTATGTAAGATTGGTTCGCGCCGGCCAGCCAGGAAGAGTCCAGCCAGGGTTTCATCGCGCTGTTCTGCATTGTGATCCCTTAAGCATGAAATGCTTTTTTTCGAGGTTTCATTGTTACCGGGTTAACGGCTTGCCTAAGACTGCATCCTGCGCTTGCGCGTGTAACTTCTTCACAAACAAGGGCGGGACACGGCCTAAACAGGTTCAGCGATACGAGTCCATTGCGCTACCGGGGCGCGTACCCGTAAGGGAACCCTGATAAAGCGTTTTGGTGAACACGCTTTATCAGGATTTCCGAACGTGCCGGAAGCCCAGGGCTTCCGGCAGCGGAGGATAAATTTAGCCTTTACGCGCCACGTTGCAGCAGCATTGACTTGATATGACCAATTGCCTTCGTTGGGTTAAGACCCTTAGGACAAACGCTCACGCAGTTCATGATGCTGTGACAACGGAACACGCTGAAGGCGTCACTAAGATTGTCCAGACGCGCTTCGGTTTCCGTATCACGACTGTCGATCAGGAAGCGATAGGCCGCCAGCAAACCTGCGGGTCCAATAAATTTATCAGGATTCCACCAGAATGAAGGGCATGAGGTTGAGCAGCAGGCGCACAGAATGCACTCATAAAGCCCATCCAGATGCTCACGTTGATCTGGCATCTGCAGGTGCTCACGCGCTGGCGGATTCTCGCCATTGTTGATTAAGAAAGGTTTAATTTTCTCATATTGCGCGTAGAACTGGCCCATATCGACAACCAGATCGCGGACTACCGGCAGACCTGGCAATGGACGGATGACAATTTTCTGCTTGCCGTTGCCCAGGGCAGAAATGGGCGTAATGCAGGCCAGACCGTTTTTACCGTTCATGTTCAGACCGTCAGAGCCGCAGACACCTTCACGGCATGAGCGACGAAACGCCAGCGTGGGATCTTTTTCTTTCAGGCGAATCAGCGCATCCAGCAGCATCATGTCGCGCCCTTCGTCTGACTCCAGCGTATAGTCCTGCATGCGCGGCGCATCGTCGACATCGGGGTTATAGCGATAAATTGAAAATTCAAGTCTCATCGACATTACTCCGCAATTAGTAGGTTCGAGCTTTTGGCGGGAAAGCGGCACGCAGTTTTGGCTGCATATTCACTTCACGACGCGTCATGCTCTCATTCTCCGGCAGATAAAGACTGTGGCAGAGCCAGTTGTCATCATCACGCTCCGGATAGTCAAAGCGGCTGTGTGCGCCACGACTCTCTGTACGGTAGTTGGCCGACATTGCCGTCGCATAAGCTGTTTCCATCAGGTTGTCCAGCTCAAGGCATTCCACACGTTGGGTGTTGAAGTCACTTGAACGGTCATCCAGACGGGCATTTTTCAAACGCTCACGCAGCTCTTTTAATTCAGCCAGGCCTTTTGCCATTGCATCGCCTTCACGGAACACCGAGAAGTTATTCTGCATACAGGCCTGTAATGCTTTACGCAGTTCGGTTGGGTCTTCGCCGGTAGTATTGTTATCCCAGCGCTGATAGCGTGCCAGCGAGGCATCAATGTTTTCTGCTGTGGCGTCACGCAGTTCACCCTGCTCCTGGATTGATTCCAGCAGATGCAGGCCTGCCGCGCGACCAAATACCACCAGGTCCAACAGCGAGTTACCGCCAAGACGGTTGGCACCGTGTACAGATACACAGGCAATTTCACCGACGGCGAACAGGCCAGGAATCACGACATCTTCACCCTGCGCATTTACGGTTAATGCCTGACCGGTGACTTTGGTCGGAATGCCGCCCATCATGTAGTGGCAGGTTGGGATAACCGGAATCGGCTCTTTTACCGGATCGACATGCGCAAAGGTACGGGAAAGCTCAAGAATGCCTGGCAAACGTGATTCCAGAACATCTTTACCCAAGTGATCAAGCTTCAGTTTGGCATGTGGGCCCCACGGACCTTCACAGCCACGGCCTTCACGAATTTCAATCATGATAGAACGCGCTACAACGTCACGACCGGCGAGATCTTTAGCGTTTGGAGCATAACGCTCCATAAAGCGTTCGCCGTGTTTATTCAGCAGATATCCGCCCTCACCACGACAGCCTTCTGTGACCAGTACGCCCGCACCGGCAATGCCCGTCGGGTGAAACTGCCACATTTCCATATCCTGAACCGGCACGCCTGCACGCAGCGCCATGCCAACGCCGTCACCCGTGTTGATGTGGGCGTTAGTGGTTGACTGATAGATACGGCCAGCGCCACCGGTGGCCAGCACTGTTGCTTTGGCCTTGAAGTAAACGACTTCGCCAGTTTCGATGCTCAGTGCGGTACATCCCACCACTGCGCCATCTTCATTTTTCACCAGATCCAGTGCATACCACTCAGAAAAGATGGTGGTTTTGTTTTTCAGGTTCTGCTGATAAAGGGTATGAAGCAGCGCATGGCCGGTACGGTCAGCAGCGGCTGCGGTTCGCGCCGCCTGCTCACCGCCAAAATTTTTGGACTGTCCGCCGAAAGGACGCTGATAAACGCGACCATCGTCCAGACGGGAAAAAGGCAGCCCCATATGTTCCAGTTCCAGAATCGCTTCCGGACCGGTTTTACACATGTATTCGATGGCATCCTGGTCACCGATATAATCGGAGCCCTTCACCGTATCGTACATGTGCCATTCCCAGTTATCTTCATGGCTGTTGCCCAGCGCAACGGTAATACCGCCCTGCGCCGACACCGTATGAGAACGGGTAGGAAAGACTTTTGATAGCAGCGCACAGCTCTGGCCTGCCTGGGAGATTTGCAGTGCGGCACGCATACCTGCGCCACCTGCGCCGATCACTACGGCATCAAACTCTCTAACGGGTAAATTCATCACGCACCCCATACCACAACGGTTCCATAAAGTGCATACGCCAGCAGCACAACCACAATCACCAGCTGTCCAATCAAACGCACGCTGAGCGATTTAACGTAATCGGTCAGTACCTGCCACATGCCAATCCAGCCATGGACAAGAATCGAAAGCAGCGTCAGCAACGTGAACACTTTGGTAAATGAAGAGGCAAAGAACCCGCGCCATATGTCGTAGGTAAGTGTGTCCGCCATCAAGATGAAGCCGAGGATGTACACGATATAGAGGGTGATCAGAATTGCAGAAGCACGCAGTAGCAGCCAGTCATGGATGCCATTACGCCCCAATGCAGAAGCATTGCTTACCATACGAACACTCCAGCCAGAATTGAAAGCACGACGGTGAGACCCATTGCAAAATACGCAGAGCGCCTTCCTACTGCCATCGTCTCTGCAAGATAACCAAAATCCATCAGCATATGACGAATACCGCTCGCGGCATGATAAGCCAGCGCGGTAAGGATGCCCCACATGATGAATTTAACAAAAAAGCTATCCATAACAGCGGATGCTTGCAGGAAACCTTCAGGCGATGAGAGCGAGAGACCCAAAAGCCACAGCAGAATGCCAACCGCCACAAAGGTGATGACGCCGGAAACGCGATGAAGAATGGATGATACTGCAGTAACGGGAAACCGGATCGTAGAGAGATCCAAGTTGACAGGTCTTTGTTTTTTCACGGTTTTGCCCACACAGCTTTTTTTATTTTGCTCCCTCCGGTCCTGAAGGTGCCAGTTTAATCGCTGCTGCAATCAAACTTTAACCGTCACCAATACAGCAACATCCAGTGTTAATTAAGGCGCCAGAAACGCTGGGTGGCTCTCGGTGTCAGGATATTCCGGAGACCTGGCGAAAGTATAAGGGGATCACATTCTTATTACAATTCCCCTACAATCTCTTTGGTGAAATTTAGGTGGAACAGTGATCTGACTCACGAATTTCACAATTTATACAAATTTAATTATCTGATTTGACAAAAGTTCAACAATTCGGTTACAAACGATGCATCAAAAAACCGATGATGCGCAAAAGTTATGGGGATACACTTTCCCCTAAGCATAAGTTATGTAACATTGGCATGTTAATATTGCTTAAAAGCATCAGGTTATTGGTTCAACATACGTTATGACCAGAACAGATCTTTAACAACCGCGAAACGCAGTTAGCCATGCCTGCCGGACTCTTGCCTGGATGCGCTCCTCACTCTGTACCTTGCTACAGTCACCGTGCCGCAGAGTGAACTGACCTCAAAAATATATGAGGCTGTCGGTAACATGACCGTTTTAAAGGTGTCTAAGATCTCTACCTACAAGGCGCTAAGGAGACCATAAATGTCTGATAAAAAAGTGACGCTTACCCTACAAGGCGAAGCCCCCGTTGAACTGGATGTACTGCACGGCACCCTGGGTCAGGATGTTGTCGATGTGCGTACGCTGGGAGCGCAAGGCTTATTCACCTACGATCCTGGTTTTACTTCTACTGCGTCCTGTGAATCCCAAATTACCTACATTGACGGTGACGAAGGCATTCTGCTCCATCGTGGTTTCCCGATTGATCAATTGGCTACCCACTCTAACTATCTCGAAGTTTGTTACATTCTGCTGAATGGCGAAGCGCCAACCCAGGTCCAGTTTGATGACTTCTGCACCACCGTTACTCGTCACACGATGATCCATGAGCAGATTACTCGTCTGTTCCACGGTTTCCGTCGTGATTCACACCCGATGGCGGTGCTGTGTGGTGTTACCGGCGCGCTGGCTGCGTTTTACCACGATTCGCTGGATGTAAACATTGAGCGCCATCGTGAAATCGCTGCTTTCCGCCTGTTATCGAAAATGCCGACGGTAGCGGCGATGTGTTACAAATATTCGATCGGTCAGCCTTTCGTTTATCCGCGTAACGATCTCTCTTATGCCGGTAACTTCCTGAATATGATGTTCTCCACACCGTGTGAAGAGTACGTGGTTAATCCGGTACTTGAGCGCGCTATGGATCGCATTCTGATTCTGCATGCCGATCACGAGCAAAACGCTTCCACATCAACCGTCAGAACCGCAGGTTCTTCTGGTGCTAACCCGTTTGCCTGTATCGCAGCAGGTATCGCGTCCCTGTGGGGGCCCGCGCACGGCGGCGCTAATGAAGCGTGTTTACGTATGCTTGAAGAGATCAGCACCGTTGATCACATTCCTGAGTTTGTGCGCCGTGCAAAAGACAAAAATGACTCTTTCCGCCTGATGGGCTTTGGTCATCGCGTCTACAAAAACTACGATCCACGTGCCACCGTTATGCGTGAAACCTGCCATGAAGTATTGAATGAGCTGGGCATGAAGGATGACCTGCTGGAAGTTGCTATGGAGCTGGAACATATTGCGCTGAACGATCCCTACTTTATTGAGCGCAAACTCTATCCAAACGTCGATTTCTACTCTGGTATTATTCTGAAAGCGATGGGCATTCCAAGCTCAATGTTTACCGTTATCTTTGCGATGGCGCGTACCGTTGGCTGGATCGCCCACTGGAAAGAGATGCACGATGACGGCATTAAAATCGCGCGTCCGCGTCAGCTTTATACCGGTTACGAAGCGCGTGAGTTTTCCTCACAGCTGAAAGAGTGATCGTTCCCTAACGCAGAAGTGTAAAAAACGGGTCAATTGACCCGTTTTTTTATTGCTGGCAGGCAGGACACCAGTAAAAAGGGCGCGACGAGAGCGTGGTCTTTTCTATTGTTTCGCCACAGCGTGGACACGGCTTACCTCCGCGGTGAAAGACGTTGAAGGTAAATGCGGCGCCATGATGATAATCCTTCATGGTACCCCGCGTCTGATAGGAATGACGCGGCACTGATAACAATGCGGCGCTCAGGATATCCAGTTGGTCTTCGGTTAAATCCTGCGCCTTATGCTGCGGCTTCAACGCTGCCAGCCACAAAATCTCTGCCCGCAAATAGTTACCCAGCCCCGCCAGGAAAGATTGATCAAGCAGTAAACCGCTAAACTGCCGACGGCGAAAGCGCGTGGACAGCAGCCGCTCTTTCACCTGTTGATCCGTTAGCGTCGCATCAAGTACATCCGGGCCAACCCGCTGTAAAAAAGGATGTGCCGCCAGCGTATCCTGATTCAATAACTCAATATCCGACGCACTGTAGAGCAGGATGCTTTTTTTGGCATTGCTCAGCCGCACGCGCAGGATACGGTTGGTTTCCGGCTCTTTCCCTGCTGGCATCACCCGCCAGACGCCATAAAGCTGATTGTGACTGTAGAGCACCAGACCGTTGGAAAAGTAGGTCAGCAGCGCTTTACCGCGCGTTTCAATCGCTGTTACCGTTTCGCCAATCAATGAGGAGGCGTAGGTAGCCAACTGAGGAAAAGCGAACCAGACATCGATCAGCGGCTTTCCAAGAATGGCCTTCTCAAGGCGATCGGCGGCACGGCGGATCTCTGGCCCTTCAGGCATAACATCTTCCCTTGATTAATGAGTGGTACCGCCGCTAATACGGCTGTCTTCTTCCGTGCGCAGCGCCACGGCGATCGCCGTTTCCAGCGCCGCGATAACCGTTTCTGCCGACAGACTCGCCGTGCCAGCATGGCGAGCAGCCTGTTCAGGCAGGTAGGGGATGTGGATAAAGCCGCCCCGGGTTCGGTTGCCGTTTTGCTGCAAATGGTGCAGCAAGCCGTACATCACGTGGTTGCAGACAAAGGTGCCTGCGGTTTGTGATACCGACGCCGGAATACCGGCTTGCCGTATCGCCTCGACCATGGCTTTAATCGGCAGCGTTGAAAAATAGGCAGCCGGCCCGCCCGTTACCACCGGCACATCCACCGGTTGATTACCGTGGTTATCCGCAATACGTGCGTCATCAACATTGATACCGATGCGTTCAAGCGTGATATCCACGCGCCCGCCCGCCTGCCCCACGGCAATAACCAGTTCGGGCTGCAGGTTTTCAATCGCTGAGCAGAGCGTGTCCAGCGACTGCCCAAATACACAGGGCAATTGCTTCGCTACGACTTTAGCACCAGCGATAATATGTTGATCGAGCTGCCGGACCGCTTCCCACGAAGGATTAACTGTTTCATTTTCAAAAGGCTCAAAAGCCGTGATTAACACCGTTTTCATGGCGACGCCTTCTTTAAAACATCAGGAAATAGAGCAGGACCACATTGACCATTAACAATAGCACGCCGGTTGGAACCTGCGCCTTGATCACCGCGTTGCGATCGGGTAGCTCAAGCAGCGCTGCAGGCACGATATTGAAGTTAGCCGCCATCGGTGTCATCAGCGTGCCGCAGTAGCCGGAGAACATACCGATAGCGGCCATAACCGCCGGATCGCCGCCGTGCTGGACCACCAGCACCGGAATGCCCACGCCCGCGGTGATAATCGGAAAAGCAGCAAAGGCGTTACCCATCACCATGGTTAACAGCGCCATGCCGATGGCGTACACCGCAACCGCAATAAAGCGATTATCGACCGCCAGCCAGGTTTCAGTCAGATGTGAAATTGCCGTGCCCACGCCCGCCGAAGTAAAAAGCAGACCCAGCGTAGCGAGGATCTGCGGCAGGATAAACGCCCAGCCGATCGAGTCGAGCAGACGACGCGCTTCCTGCAGCGATTGCGCCGGTCCCTCCAGCGTCAGCTTCAGCGTAATCACCCAGGCCAGCAGACAACCCAGCGTCATCGAAAACAGGGTTACCAGCGTGGCGTGATTACCGGCGCCAAAGATCGCGGTTTGCAGGCCGGGTATATGGTTAAAGGCCAGCACACCAATTACCGTTACCAGCGGGATCACCAGCGCCGGAAGAAACAGTTTGTTATGCAGACGTTTGGCGCTCTGCTGCCGCTCTTCAGCGCTGCGCTGATGGTAACGACCCAGGCGCACGCCGCCGCAACCGGCGATGACCGCCATAATCACCACCAGCACGCCCACGGTAATATGCAGCGCACGCGCACTCTCTTCCACGCCCACCAGCTGCGCAAACAGGTTTTGTGTCCAGTCACCGACAAAGAAAATCAGCCCGTAAAGCGCCCAAAACAAGCCGGTGGTCAGGCGTCGCGGATTGGCGCTGTCACGCCATGACATCACCGCCACCACCAGTAAAATCAGTCCGGCCAGCCAGAAAAGATAGTGTTGTTGAAACATCAGCGATCTCCCCGTGACTGCAATGCCTGTGCATTCAGGCTCGCCAACTCAGCAGCCAATTTTTTATCCATTTGCTGCAGGCGAACGGCATGAATAATAAAGGCGGCTACCGCAGTGGGAATGCCCCAAACCGCAATGTGCAGCGGCTCGGTCTGAATACCGGCGGACTCCAGCATAAAGTTGTGCATGAAAATGATCGCACCGAAGGCGACAAAAATATCCTCGCCAAAAAAGAGGCCAATATTGTCGGTCGCGGCGGACATCGCCCGGAGCCGATGACGCACGTCGGCAGGCAGTTCACCATAACGATTTTCTGCTGCGCCCTCGGCCATCGGTGCCAGCAGTGGGCGCACCATTTGCGGATGGCCGCCCAAGCTGGTCAGGCCCAATGCAGCGGTAATTTCACGGACAAACAGGTAGACGATCAGCAATCGCCCCGCCGTGGCGCTTTTGATTTGCGCGATCCAACCCTGCGCGCGCTCTTTCAAACCGTGCCGCTCAAGCAGGCCGATCACCGCCAGTGGAAGCAACAGAATCAACGGTAAATTGCGGGTATTAAGAAAACCGGTGCCCAGCTTTTCCAGCACATCCATCACCGGCATCAATGCAGCAAATCCGGTAATAAATCCCGAGACGATAACCACTAATACGGGATTGAAACGAAGTAAAAAGCCGACGACGATGGCGGCGATACCCACCAGAGGCCAGAGGTTAACTGCTGTTTCCATCATATTTTCCCATCAAGGTAAAGGTCAGCACCGCCGTTCAGAGGGCGGCAAATCCGCCCGGTCTATTGACCGGTGACGGTAATATTTTCACTGGCAAACGCCTGATGTAGCCGGCGGGCAAAATTCAGCGCATGTTCGCCATCGCCATGCAGACAAACGCTTTCTGCCTGCAATGCAACCCATTGCCCATCGACACTTTGCACCCGGCCCTGCTGCACCATCGCCAGCGTTTGTGCAATAGCGCGATCTTCGCTGTCGATCATCGCGCCAGGCTGGCCACGCGGCACCAGTGCGCCATCTGCCTGATAACCGCGATCGGCAAACACTTCCTGCCGGGTCTTCAGCCCCACTCGTTTCGCCACCTCGATCGAGACGCTGTTGGCCAGTCCGACTAAAATTAACCCTGCATCGACCGCCTTGACCGCACGGGCGATCGCATCCGCCAGCAGCGGATCGCGTGCCGACTGGTTATAGAGCATGCCGTGAGGCTTCACATGCACCAGCTTTGCCCCCTCGCTTTCGGCCAGCGCTTTCAACGCACCAACCTGATAAACCACCTGCGCATAAACCGTTTCAGCCGGTAACTGCATGGCGGTACGGCCAAAATTTTCCCGATCGGGGAAGCTGGGATGCGCGCCGATAGCTACGCCAAACTCCTGCGCCCAGCGCACCGACTGCAGCATGGTTGCCGCATCGCCAGCATGAAAGCCACAGGCGATATTGGCGGAGCTAACCAGTTGCAGCAGTGCGCGATCGCTGGCGCAGCCTTCACCTAAATCGGCATTAAAATCAATTTTCATGTTGCAGCCCCCATGAGATCTGATTGAGAACGTGCTGTTGCTGCCGCTTCGCTTCCAGCGCCTCTTGCAGCGAACAGTGGACAAAATGGATCGGCTCGCCCAGGCGAATCTGCGCCAGATGATAGAGGTCAGCTTCAATAACACAGGCGATACGTGGGTAGCCGCCCGTGGTTTGCGCGTCGGACATCAGCACAATCGGCTGGCCATTTGGCGGCACCTGCACCACGCCCGGCAAGGTCCCGTGTGACAGCAGCTCGCGTGGTATTTCGCGGCTAAGCGGACGCCCCTGCAAGCGATAACCCATGCGGTTACTTTGCGGGTTCAGTGTCCATGAGACGCGCCAGAACGCTTCCTGAGACTCATGGCTGAACTCATGGTATTCCGGTCCCGGCAATGCCCGGATGCGGTTTCCCCACAGCAGCTGCCGCACACCTGCGGGCTGCGTGAAATGTCGGGTCGCTGCGTTCAGGGGAATGCGATCGCCCTCCTTCAAAGCCCGGCCGCCAAAACCACCAAATCCCGCCTTGAGATCGGTACTGGCGGAGCCAAGCACGGGCGTAATGGCGAAGCCGCCGTTGATCGCCAGATAGCTGCGCATGCCGCGCACCGGCGTCGCCAGGGTCAACCGTTGGCCTTTTTTCACCGGCAGCCGCCAACCGGTCCAGACAGCTTTGCCATCCAGCTCAGCGTGACATCCGGCGCCGGTCAGTGCAAACCAGCCATCCCGTTCAAACTGACAGCAAAACTGACCAAGCGTCACTTCAATGACTGCGCTATGCGGATCGTTACCGGCCAGCAGATTGGCGGTGGTCATAGCGGGCAGATCAAGCGCGCCGCTTTGACCAATACCCGACTGCCGCCAACCGTTGCGGCCAGCATCCTGAATTGAGGCGCTCATACCGCTGCGAATAATGGTTAACATACGCCCTCCTGCTGTGGCACGAAGCGCACGCTGTCGCCGGGGCGCAGCAGCGTGGGTGGCTGCTGGTAGGGATCAAAAAGCGCTGCCGAAGTGTGGCCAATCAGCTGCCATCCGCCTGGCGAAGCGGGCGGATAAATGCCGGTCTGACTACCGCCAATACCAACCGAACCTGCCGGAACGCTCACCCGCGGCTCGGCGCGGCGCGGCATATGCAGACGTTGATCGAGGCCGCCAAGATAGGGAAAGCCAGGCTGAAAGCCGATAAAATAGACAACGTAACGGCTACTGCTGTGAAGCTCGACAACCTGTTTCTCTGTCATCTGGCAGTAGCGCGCAAGTTCGGGGAGATCGGGGCCCGCGCTGCCGCCGTAGGTCACCGGAATATCAACCTGCCGGGCATCCGGCACGCTGCTTTCACTCTCTTCCCACCAGCGTTGCAAATGCTCAATGGCATCCAGCGCCATCTCTTGCGGATTACGCAGCAGTAAGGTCAGGTTATTCATGCCAGGGATGGCTTCGATTATCTGCGGATGATCTTTTAGCTGCTCACACAATCCCCAAATTCGCTGCTGGCTGACCAGGCTGACTGGGGGTTCAAGCTCAAGCACTACCGCGCGTTCACCTAACAGGTAACAACGTGCTCGTTGCAAAACGTACCTCCGGGTTGATGTAACAAAAACCTCAAGCAGGCAAACAGTTATGCGGAAGTGTCAGGAATGTGTCAACTGCTTTGCATCCTCATGAAGTTGCATGAGGATGCGGGAAGAAGTGGTTCAGGCAGGATTGTTGATATCGATAAAGGTAACGTCGAGCTGATGGGTGCTGGCCAGCCATTCCCCCAGCGCCTTGATGCCGCCGCGCTCGGTGGCATGATGTCCGGCGGCAAAAAAATGCAGGCCGTTTTCACGGGCGCTGTGGATCGTTTGCTCTGAAACTTCGCCGGTAATAAACGCATCCACGCCAAACTCAGCGGCGTTATCGATAAAGCCCTGGCCACCGCCGCTGCACCAGGCGATACGGCGAATGCGTGCCGGCGCGTTATCTCCGCAGTGCAATGGCTGCCGCCCCAGCACCGTACCGATGCGCTCAGCCAGCTGCTCGCCGCTTAAGGCTTCCGTTAACTCACCCCAGGGCACCAGCGGCATGACTTCGCCTTTGACCTGAATATCCAGCATGCGCGCCAGCTGGGCGTTATTACCCAGTTGCGGGTGCGCATCCAGCGGCAGATGCCAGCCGTACAGATTGATATCGTTTACCAACAGCGTGCGCAGGCGTGAACGTTTCATGCCCTTGATCAACGGCGATTCGTTTTTCCAGAAATAGCCGTGATGTACCATTACAGCATCGGCCTGTAACCGCACCGCTTCGTCCAACAGCGCCTGGCTGGCCGTCACGCCGGTGACGATTTTTCGTACCTCTGCTCGCCCTTCAACCTGCAGGCCATTCGGTGCGTAATCCTTAAAACTGTCGCTGTTAAGCTGCTGATTAACGACTGCTTCTAACTGAAAATTTTGCATATCTCGTTCTCCCGCGCCTTATGAGGCATTGCGTGCCGCTTCAAAGGCGTCCAACGTTTTTTTACGTGCGTCCTTATGTTCCACGATCGGTTGCGGATAATCGAGTTTCTTATGGTTTTTCTCTGCCCACTGCTGCGGAGAGTGAATGTCGCTATCCGGCACATCCTTTAGTTCCGGCAGCCAGCGGCGGATAAACTCGCCGTCTTTATCAAAACGTTCGCCCTGCGTGGTGGGATTGAAAATGCGAAAATAGGGCGCGGAATCGGTGCCGGTAGACGCTGCCCACTGCCAGCCTCCGTTGTTTGCGGCATAGTCACCATCAATCAACTGACGCATGAAGTACCGTTCACCTGTTCGCCAGTCAATCAGCAGATCTTTGACCAAAAAGCTTGCGGTGATCATACGCAACCGGTTGTGCATCCAGCCCAGCGCATTCATCTGCCGCATGGCGGCATCCACGATGGGATAGCCCGTCTGCCCCTGCTGCCAGGCGGTGAGCAAAGCATTGTTTTCCTGCCACTGCACTTTTCTGGTCCAGCCAATGAAAGGCTGGTGCTTACACAGCATTGGCCAGGCGACCATCAGGTGAGTATAAAACTCTCGCCAGATCAACTCGTTGAGCCAGACGAAGCTTTTGCCATCGTCGAGCGCATCTGGATGGTGCTTTAACAACCGATGAAGACACTGGCGCGGCGAAAGCGTACCGGTAGCGAGATGCACCGATAAACGGCTGGTGCCGTCCAGTGCCGGAAAATTACGTCGATCCTGATACTGCACCACCGGCTGCTGGCAAAATTCACGCAGTCGCGCCAGGCCGCCCTGCTCACCCGGCGGAAACAGCGTTTCATCAAATGCTTCCTGAGGATAATCAAAAGGTGTAAGGCGGTGCAGCGTTTTCAGCGGCGCACCGTCGCGTGCAGCCGGTGCCGGAACACACTCGGGCAATTCCTGATGCAGGCGACGCACAAATGCTTTGCTGAAGGGGGTGAAAACTTTATACATGCCGTTGCTGCCGCTCTGCACGCTACCCGGTGGAAGCAGCAGGCCGTCATCAAATCCCTGACAGGCAATATCCAGCGCATTAAGCGCACGTTCCACGGCAGCATCGCGCTCGCGCTCGTTGACCGCATATTGATAATTATAGAAAAGCGCATCGACCTTTTGCTGCTGGCAAAACGTTTTTACCGTTTCCACCGCATCGTCATAGCGATCGCATTGTTGGTAGTGCAGCGCAATGCCGCGCTCGGCCAGCGACTGCTGCAGCAGATGCAGGCTTTTTGCAATAAAGGCGGCCTGTTTGGGCGCCATATCGTGGTCCTGCCACTGCCCGGGCGTGGCAACATAAAGGGCAATAACGGTAGCCTTGTTGTCGCGGCAGGCGGCATGCAGTGCATAGTTATCATTAATGCGTAAATCATTACGCAGCCAAACCAGATGAGTAGCCATAACGATCCCTGTTTAGTTGCCGTAGCGCAGACGCAGTGCTTCCGGATATGGGTCAAAATAACGCTGCTTTGCCAGCCAGGGATGCGGATATTCCGCCATATAATGTTTCAACAGCGTAATCGGCGCCAGTAACGGCTGCACGCCTTTGCGATAGCGATCGATGAGCTGGGTCAACTCCTGACGCTGTGCCGGCTTGAGCTGCTCACGAAAATAGCCCTGCACGTGCATCAGCACGTTGGTATGGTTTTGACGGCTGGCACGATAGCTCAGCAGACGCATTAACCGGCTGCGATACTCAACGGCATACTCTTCCAGTGAGTCCCATTCACCCATTTTCGCCACGAAGCGTCCCAGTTCGCGATACTCATCCTGATGATGTGACAGCAGCAGCAGCTTGTAGCGCGTATGAAAATCCATCAGTTCAAAACGACTCAAGCCTTCATTCATCAACTGATTGAATTCATGTAAAGCGTAAACGCGGCCAACAAAATTTTCGCGCAGCACGTCATCATGCAGACGGCCATCCTCTTCCATCGGCAACCACGGCATTTCGCGCTGCAGTTCGCGGGCAAAAATGCCCATGCCCGCTTTGCGATTGTTGTTATTGTCAGGTTCATATACCCGCACGCGCTCCATGCCGCAGCTTGGCGATTTCGCGCAAAGCACATAGCCGCAAAGATGATGCAGAGAAGCGACGCGATCTGCAGACCAACCGCGCATCCGACCGGTGATGTCTTCACCGCCCTCTTTGCTAAAGCAGAGTGCTACCTCACCTTCTTCTTCGCCCGCTTTAACCAATCGCAACGCCGGACGCGGCGTCGGCAAACCAATTGCCATTTCAGGACAAATCGGCTCATAGCGGACATAAGGTGCGAGATCATCGGTAGCAAACGCAAGACGCTTATGACCGCCGTCGAAGCGGACGCTATTTCCAAGCAGACAGGCGCTGATGCCAACCGGTATTTTCTCGCTCATACTTGTACAACCTTTTTAAATTTTGTATAGGTTTTCAGTGTAGCGTATTCAGTCCGTTTAGCCCAGCCCTGGCCGATGTCTCAAACCGCAGCCATAAAAAAAGCCCCGTTAATACGGGGCTTTGTCGATCTGTTCATCATGCCGGTCAGAAAATTACCAGATATCGCGTCCGGCGGCCTCAGCCTGAGCCAGCCACACCGGTTTCTGGCTGGTTTTACACCAGACACGGTGTAGATAACTGTAAAACCGCGCGCGATCGTTGCGCAGTAACATAATCGGTAATGCCAATAAGCCGATCACGATAACGGCGATGCGTCGTGTAATTATTTTTAGTGAAGAGTAGTTTTCATACATGTTCGGCCCTCCCTCTTGCGTATGTGCTGCGAAAGTAAATGTGATCTGGCTCTAATATTACGCCCGGAGCTGTACAATTACTACTCATCAGACCAGAATTATTGTGCTTTTTTTAAGCACGTCAGACGACACCACACGTAAAAGAAAAACGCGCTTAGAAAGGCCATAAAAAAAGGCGCTGACCAGCAGCGCCTTTCATACAGTAACGGGAAATTATCAGGCGTTTTTCAACACTTCACTGACGATCTCTACCGCTTCTTTTTCAATCTTTTCGCGATGCTCAGCGCCGAGGAAGCTTTCACAGTAGATTTTGTATGCATCTTCGGTGCCCGAAGGACGCGCAGCAAACCAGCCGTTTTCCGTCATCACTTTCAGTCCGCCAATTGCCGCGCCATTACCTGGTGCTGCGGTCAGACGTGCAATGATCGGATCGCCTGCCAGCGTGTCAGCACTGACCATTTCTGGTGACAGTTTAGACAGCGCCGCTTTCTGTGCGGAGGTCGCAGAGGCCTGCAGGCGATTATAGCTTGGTGCACCAAAACGCTCAGCCAGCTCATCATAGTGCTGCTGTGGGTTTTTGCCGGTAACTGCGGTGATTTCAGCGGCTAACAGGCAAAGAATGATGCCATCTTTGTCAGTTGACCACGGCGTACCGTCGAAGCGCAGGAATGAAGCGCCAGCGCTCTCTTCGCCGCCAAAACCAAAGGTGCCATCGTGCAGGCCATCCACGAACCACTTAAAGCCAACCGGCACTTCTACCAGCTTACGGCCAATATCGTTAACCACACGATCGATCATCGCGCTCGATACCAGTGTTTTACCGACCGCAACGTCTTTGCCCCACTGCGGGCGATGCTGGAACAGATAGTTAATCGCTACCGCCAGGTAGTGGTTCGGGTTCATCAGGCCCGCCGGCGTAACGATGCCGTGACGGTCGTAGTCAGGATCGTTGGCGAAGGCGAGATCGAATTTATCACGCAGCGCCAGCAGGCCTGCCATGGCAGATTCGGATGAACAGTCCATACGAATCACGCCGTCTTTATCAAGGTGCATAAAGCGGAACGTCTGATCGACAGCATCGTTCACAATGGTGAGATCAAGATTGTAGAACTCTGCGATGCGCTGCCAGTAAGCGATACCGGAACCGCCTAATGGATCAACACCGATTTTCAGACCCGCTTTCTGAATGGCTGGAATATCGATAACCTGCGCCAGGCCTTCGATGTAAGGCTGGATCAGATCCTGTTCCTGAATACGTCCGCTGGCCCAGGCTTCGCTCAATGGCAGACGCTTAACCTCTTTCAGGCCGTTAGCGATCAGCTGGTTAGCGCGATCTTCCACCACTTTGGTCACGTTGGTATCAGCCGGTCCGCCGTTAGGTGGGTTGTACTTGATACCGCCATCTTCCGGTGGGTTATGCGAAGGCGTGATAACGATGCCATCAGCCTGCGCGCCAGCCGCTTTGTTATGCTCGAGAATCGCATTGGAAATAGCAGGCGTTGGCGTATAGCCGTTATCCTGCTGCACAATGATATCCACGCCGTTCGCTGCCAGTACTTCCAGCACGGAGATGATAGCGGGCTCGGAGAGCGCGTGCGTGTCTTTACCGACGTAGCACGGGCCAGTAATGCCGTTCTTCTGACGCTCTTCAGCAATTGCCTGCGCAATAGCCAGAATATGCATTTCGTTGAAGCTCTGGCGTCCCGCGCTGCCGCGATGGCCGGAGGTGCCAAATTTCACCGCATGTTCCGGATTGCCCAGCTCGGGCTGAAGGACATAATACTGAGATGTTAACTGTGCAACGTTAATCAAATCGCTCTGCTGAGCAGGTTGCCCAGCTCTTGGGTGACTGGCCATTGGCGCTTCTCCCTGACGCTTCGGTTAAATGGTGCCGCAGACTTTGTCAGTCAGTTCCTGTGGGAACTGCATGGACTGCATGATGTGTTCGATCATGCTGCCTTTGCGGCCTGTGTTGGTATTCGTAATGACCCAGTACGGAGTGCCGGGAACATGTTTTGGCTTCGTATGGGTGCCGTGCTGTAAAAGCGTTTGCTGATCGCCAGCAAAATAGACGCGCGTCCGACCCTGCAAAGAGGCGGTCGCATCAGCAAAAGCTTTAGGATCAAGACGATATAAAGTTGACAAAATCAGCATAAAACGGCTTACCGCCTTATTCTGTTCTGCGTATTCATCAGACAGCAGCATTTCACGCACAGCCCGTACGCGATCCTGCGGACGCGATTCCTCTTTTTCCGCAACAGCCGGCGAGCCAGCTACCACCGGGGTGGTTTTTACCGGTGCGCTTTGACCTGCGGTAAATTTCAGCATGCGCCGTAAAATGTCGGAGGCGCTTTCACCAATGTGCTGTGTGTGGCTGGCAATATAGCGATACAGCTCTTCGTCGACTTCAATCGTTTTCATCTTTATCCGTACGGTTTTAACGAGTGGCAGAACCAGTCCATCCTGGAGTGTGACATCAGTACGCAATGCGCTGCAAAATGTGACCTGGTTCTAACATAAGGATTATAAAGTTAAATCCTGAGGGTCGGTAGCGCTGACGTCGCCAGAAGACAAAAGTCAGAATATGCCTTATTCGCGCGGCGCCCTTTTCCAGGACAAGTAAAAAACATGATACCCTAAGCCTTCGTCCCCGCCGTAAGAACTTTGCCATGAATTTGAATGCTCGCTTGCAAACTGAACAATCTGCGCCGCAAGGCACGCCACTGCTGTTAATCCACGGCCTGTTTGGCAGCCTGGATAACTTAGGCGTGTTGGCGCGCGGCCTTCGCGACAGGCGTCAGGTGATCCAGGTTGACGTGCGCAATCATGGGCTGTCCCCGCGTTCAGATCAGATGAGCTATGCCGCCATGGCAGCTGATATGTTCGATACGCTGGATACGCTGGGCATTGAGAAAGTATCGGTGATTGGTCACTCAATGGGCGGAAAAATTGCTATGACCATGGCATCGCTGGCCGCGGCGCGCGTTGAGCAACTGGTGATGATCGATATTGCGCCGGTGGATTATCAAACGCGCCGTCATGACGCCATTTTTGCTGCGGTTAACGCGGTGACGGCAGCGGGAGTGGAACAACGTGCTCAGGCCGCCGAGCTCATGCGTCAGTACATCGATGAAGAGGGCATTATTCAGTTTTTACTGAAGTCTTTTCACGCCGGTGAATGGCGTTTCAATGTGCCGGTTTTGTGGGACAACTATGCTGCTATCTCCGGCTGGAACAGCCTGCCCGCCTCGCCGCATGCTGCACTGTTTATTCGCGGCGGCGATTCTTCCTATCTGGATAACGCCTATCGCGACACACTGCTGGCGCAGTTTCCGCACGCGCGAGCCCATGTGATTGCCGATGCAGGACACTGGGTGCACGCAGAGAAGCCCGATGCGGTGCTGCGCGCCGTGCGTCGGTTTTTAGCTCTGCCAGCATAAATGTCTGTCGAAGCGGGAAATAATTGTTCCCTGCGCTACAGCTGGGTTATTATACCGCGCTAAAATTTACCGGCATCAGGTAAATCGGCTCATTTCAGTTACACTTTGACAGGTTCACCCTCGTCATCCTTTCACTATCGCGAAGCTATGGCAAAAGAAAACACGGACCGCACCACACTCGATCTGTTCGCAGATGAACGTCGACCGGGTCGGCCAAAAACCAGTCCGCTGACGCGTGATGAACAGCTCCGTATCAACAAGCGAAACCAGCTAAAACGCGATAAAGTGCGCGGCTTGCGTCGTGTTGAGCTGAAAATGAACGCCGATGCGGTTGATGCACTTAATGAGCTGGCCGATCGGCGGCAGATGAGCCGCAGCGAATTGATTGAAGAGATGATCATGGCGCAATTAAAGCTATAGTCATCGCCGCGCGAGGAGGAGAACGCACAAAGCGACAAATGCACGGGCTTTGTGAGTTCCGCCCTCTTCGCCTCTCTGCTATCATTGCGTTTATCTGTGAATAAAATTCACCACCAATTAATTACGTTTCAAGAGGTTATCAAGCGCATGGCAATCGTAGGCATTTTCTTCGGCAGCGATACGGGCAATACCGAAAACATTGCAAAGATGATTCAGAAGCAACTCGGTAAAGACGTTGCAGAAGTTCATGACATTGCCAAAAGCAGCAAAGAGGACCTCGAAGCGTTCGATATTCTGCTTTTAGGCATTCCGACCTGGTATTACGGCGAAGCGCAGTGCGACTGGGACGACTTTTTCCCAACGCTGGAAGAAGTGGATTTCAATGGCAAACTGGTGGCGCTGTTTGGCTGTGGCGATCAGGAAGATTACGCAGAATACTTCTGTGATGCGCTGGGCACTCTGCGCGATATCATCGAACCGAACGGCGCGGTTATCGTCGGTCACTGGCCAACCGAAGGTTATCACTTTGAAGCCTCTAAAGGCCTGGCGGACGATAAGCACTTCCTTGGTTTAGCTATTGATGAAGATCGTCAGCCAGAACTGACCAACGCACGCGTGGACGCGTGGGTAAAACAAATTTCTGATGAGCTTCATCTGCAGGAAATTATTGAGGCGTAATCTGAACGCTCAATGTGGGCGCTGGCTCACATTGAGCAGATGGATTTTCCTATGGAAATAATAGATACATATTTGTAACTTTAATCGGCAAATCTGTAGAATACCCCCATCGGTCACACGCTTAATCATCTTAACCATAAAAGTGTTGGTGGTAAGCGAAATGTTAACATATGCTTGCAGCATGATTTCTTCGGACGTAGCGACATTTCTCCTTACATCCAACTGAGTTTTCAGGCTTCCCCTGTAGTTTTCATTTCGATGCTTGAATTTTATAATGAGACACAATTCGTCTAAACGTCGACCGATGTTCAGGGCTTTTCAGCCACATTGTGACTAGCAAAGTAACAGGACAATATCCGCATGACTGACAACAACTCCGCATTAAAGAAGGCCGGCCTGAAAGTCACGCTTCCTCGTTTGAAGATTCTGGAAGTGCTTCAGGAACCTGAAGGCCATCACGTCAGCGCGGAAGATTTGTATAAACGCCTGATTGATATGGGCGAAGAGATTGGTTTAGCGACCGTTTATCGCGTGCTGAACCAGTTTGATGATGCCGGTATCGTAACCCGCCATAATTTTGAAGGCGGCAAATCGGTATTTGAGCTGACGCAGCAGCATCATCACGATCACCTGATCTGCCTCGACTGTGGCAAGGTCATTGAGTTCAGCGATGAATCTATCGAATCGCGTCAGCGCGATATCGCCACGCGTCATGGCATCAAACTCACTAACCACAGTCTCTATCTGTACGGCCACTGCTCCACCGGCGACTGCCGTGAAGATGACACGCTGCACGATAAGTAAGTTCGACTCAGTAGCGTCATAAACCGGTGAATACACCGGTTTTTTTACGCCTTAATTCAGGCACACAACGTTTCCTGCAGATAACGCCAGCGCGGGTTAGCCGTAGAACAGTCAAGAATCGCCACCGCAATGCGCTTCTGGGTTTCACCATTGCGCATCTGTAACTCGCAGTACTGAATTACCACGTCAGTGCCATTCTGTGACAGGATTTCATACTCGCCGGTCGCAATACGCACCCCTTCCCGCTGGCCTTTCAAGCCACGAAACAGCGCTTCCATCGCGGTCAGAGAGAGTCGCTGCCCGGCAGGCGTAATCAGCATAAAAGAGGGGTGAAAGTAAGAGAGGAAAAGATTAAGCGTTTCTTCGGATTCGGAAGCGTTATTAAATATTCTTTCGATCAGCTGGTGCACCACGACCACGCTATGCTTCGCTTCCTGGACCATATCTGTCATTACCTGTTCCTGCTTCTCTCGGTAGAATTAAGTGCGCATAGCCTACCTTAAAAAGAATATTTAACACCCGGAGATTGATTAATTTTTGTTAACTGAGTGGGTATTTTTAACAGCGACCAGCGGCTGCGTTTGCCAGGCAGGCATAAAAAAAGGAGCGAATCCTCGCTCCTTTTTAACATTCATTCAGTTACAGGTATTATTCGCCTGTTTTAGCCCAGGTATCACGCAGGCCAACGGTGCGGTTAAACACCAGGTTAGATGGCGTTGAATAGACGCTGTCCGCACAGAAGTAGCCTTCCCGCTCGAACTGATGCGGTGTTGTTACCGCCACATTGCGTAAGCCAGGCTCAACAAATCCCTGCCTGATAACCAGTGAATCTGGATTAATCGTCGCCAGGAAATCGTCCGCTGCGCCAGGATTCGGCACGCTGAACAGCCGATCGTACAAACGGAATTCCGCAGCCTGCGCATGCACCGCGGACACCCAGTGAATCACGCCTTTTACTTTGCGGCCATCAGCAGGATCTTTGCTCAGCGTATCGGTATCACAGGTGCAGTAGATGCAGGTGATATTGCCTTCTTCGTCTTTGGCAATGCGTTCAGCACGAATGACATACGCATTACGCAGGCGCACCTCTTTGCCCAGAACCAGACGCTTATACTGCTTATTGGCTTCTTCGCGGAAATCGGCGCGATCGATCCAGACTTCGCGGCTGAAAGGCACTTCGCGCGTGCCCATCTCCGGCTTATTCGGATGATTCGGCATGGTGATGATCTCTTCGTGCGTTGATGGCAGATTCTCAATCACCACTTTCAGCGGATCCAGAACCGCCATTGCACGCGGCGCGTTCTCATTCAGGTCGTCACGAATACAGGATTCCAGCGAGGCCATTTCAACGATGTTGTCCTGTTTGGTCACGCCGATACGGCGGCAGAACTCGCGAATAGACGCAGACGTGTAGCCACGACGACGCAGGCCTGAAACGGTCAGCATGCGCGGATCGTCCCACCCTTCCACCACATTTTCGGTGACCAGCTGGCTCAGCTTGCGCTTCGACATGATGGCGTATTCAAGGTTGAGCCGCGAAAACTCATACTGACGCGGATGCACAGGAATGGTGATGTTATCCAGCACCCAGTCGTAAAGGCGGCGGTTATCCTGAAACTCCAGCGTACACAGTGAATGCGTAATGCCTTCCAGCGCATCAGAAATGCAGTGCGTAAAATCGTACATCGGGTAGATGCACCATTTGTCACCGGTCTGATGGTGAGTGGCGAACTTGATACGGTAAATCACCGGATCACGCATCACAATAAAGTTAGAGGCCATATCGATTTTCGCCCGCAGGCAGGCAGTGCCTTCCGCGAACTCGCCGTTACGCATTTTTTCAAACAGCGCGAGGTTCTCTTCCACGCTGCGATCGCGATAGGGACTGTTTTTACCCGCAGAAGTCAGCGTACCGCGATACTCACGGATCTGCTCCGGCGTCAGCTCATCAACATACGCCAGGCCTTTATTGATCAGCTCAATAGCATACTGATGCAACTGGTCAAAATAGTTAGAGGAATAGCAAATCTCACCACTCCACTGAAAGCCCAGCCACTGGACGTCCTGCTTGATCGACTCAACGAATTCGATATCTTCTTTCGCCGGGTTCGTGTCATCAAAGCGCAGATTACATTCGCCCTGATAATCCTGCGCGATACCAAAGTTCAGGCAGATCGATTTTGCATGGCCAATGTGCAGATAACCATTAGGCTCCGGTGGAAAACGGGTATGCACACGTTCGTGCTTACCGCTCGCCAGATCTTCATCAATAATCTGACGAATAAAGTTAGTTGGGCGGGCTTCAGCCTCACTCATCTCAATTTCCTCAACGCGAATGTCTGTGATTTGCACCACGAAATAACCGGTATGATCCACAAAGCGGAGATGGGAAACAACCGTTTGTTCGTTGAATCCCATAAAAAAGGGCAGGAAAGTGTTCCTGCCCTGGCGTGACGTTTTAGCTGATTAGCCTTTGACCTCAAACAGTGGCGTTTCCCCCGCCACAACCTGCTGTCCTGCCAGCAGCGTAATGCCGGCAAAATCATCGATATTGCTGATGACAACCGGACTAACCATGGAGCGGGCATTGGCGTTCAGAAACGCCAGATCCATCTCCAGTATCGGCTGGCCTGCGGTCACAACGGCGCCCTCTTCCACCAGCCGGGTAAAGCCCTGTCCCTGCAACGCCACGGTGTCGAGCCCCATGTGCACCACAATCTCAAGATCATCATCGGTGGCCAGACAGAAAGCGTGATTGGTGTTGAAAATTTTAACGATGGTGCCAGCAATTGGCGCCACTACCGTACTGCCTGTGGGCCGAATGGCCACACCCTCACCTACGGCTTTGCTGGCGAACGCCTCATCTTCAACCTTTTCCAGCGCAACGACATCGCCACTCACCGGCGCCACCAGCGTGGCAATCACCGTTTTATCGACGTTTCTTACCGCCTGCGGTAGCGGTTCTGCCACGGCAGCGGGAACCGCGGTCGATGCGGCAACCGGTCCTTTAGCCAGCACGTTTTTCATAGCAGAGGCGATGGCTTCGGCGCGCGTGCCCACAATAATCTGCACGCTCTGCTTGTTAAGACGAATAATGCCAGAGGCACCCAGCCGCCTGGCTACGCTTTCATTCACGGTGGCCGCATCTTTAACGTTCAGGCGTAAACGGGTAATACAGGCATCAATACTGGTCAGGTTATCTGAACCGCCCACCGCGCTGATATAACGACGAGCCAGCGTTTCGGTCTCGCTTTCGCCATTCGTTTTCGTGTCGATATTAACGTCATAGCCGTCACTTTCATCGCCCGCTAGGGCCAGTTCGCGACCAGGCGTCATCAGGTTGAACTTTTTGATGGTAAAGCGGAAAACCACATAATAAAGCACGAAGAAGACGATGCCCTGCGGAATCAGCATGTACCAGTGGGTGGCCAGCGGGTTACGCGTCGACAGGACCAAATCCACTAGCCCGGCGCTGAAGCCAAAACCAGCAATCCAGTGCATGCTGGCGGCGATGAACACCGACACGCCAGTCAGGAAGGCGTGGATAACATAGAGCACCGGTGCCACAAACATGAAAGAGAATTCCAGCGGCTCGGTAATACCGGTAAAAAAGGCGGCAAAGGCAGCGGCTAACATAATGCCCGCAACTTTGGCGCGATTTTCTGGCCTGGCGCAGTGATAGATCGCCAGCGCAGCGCCCGGCAGGCCAAACATCATAATCGGGAAGAAGCCCGCCTGATAACGACCGGTGATGCCGACGATGCCTTTACCGCTTTCGATAGATTGCGCGCCGCCGAGGAAATTAGGAATGTCATTAATACCCGCAACATCAAACCAGAACACCGAGTTCAGCGCATGATGCAGGCCGACCGGAATCAGCATGCGGTTAAAGAAGGCGTAGATGCCCGCGCCCGCCGAGCCCATTTTCTGAATATGTTCGCCAAAGCCCACCAGGCCATTAAAGATTACCGGCCAGATATACATCAGAATAAAGGCGACCACGATCATCAGGAATGAGACCAGAATCGGTACCAGTCGACGTCCGCTGAAGAATGAAAGCGCCTTCGGCAGTTCAACCTGGCTGAAGCGATTGTAAACCTCGGCAGAGAGCACCCCAACAAGGATGCCAACAAACTGGTTGTTGATTTTGCCAAAGGCCGCCGGCACCTGCTCAACGGGTATTTTTTGAATCATCGACACCGCTGCCGGTGAACAGAGTGTCGTCACAACCAGAAAGCCGACAAAACCGGTCAGTGCTGCCGCGCCATCCTTATCTTTTGACATGCCGTAAGCGACACCAATCGCAAATAGCACCGACATATTCTCAATAATTGCCGCGCCCGACTTAATCAGTAAAGCGGCAAAGGCATTGCCGGCACCCCAACTGTCAGGATCGATCCAGTATCCGACGCCCATCAATATTGCCGCCGCCGGTAACGTTGCCACCGGCACCATCAGCGCCCTGCCAACCCGTTGTAAGTAACCTAGCATTTACCTTTCCCCCTGTGAGCCGAACCGGTACCTGAAGTTGTTTGTTTTTTTGTCACCATCTTCAGGCATTTTCATGACACTACACACCACGCTGCGCAGTGTAAAAAGAAATTAATTCGCTTCGCAAATTAAACCGCGCTTTGTGTGATAGTTATCACCTAAATATGTTTATTAGGACACTTACTAATGGCCTGCAGACAAAACTTATTTTATTATTAAAAATAACAAGACGTAAAAATGTCTGCTGTACGGCTACTTCCGCCGCTATTGGTAGATTAACGTCACGAATCCTTTCCAACTAAACTTGTCTTTTCCATTTATTTGAGGTGCCGCATGAGACTGATTCCACTATCTTCCGCCAGCGACGTGGGCAAATGGGCCGCGCGCCACATCGTTAACCGTATCAACGCGTTTAACCCCACCGCCGATCGCCCTTTTGTCCTTGGCCTGCCAACCGGCGGCACGCCACTTGAAGCCTATAAACATCTTATTGAGATGCATAAAGCGGGCCAGGTTAGCTTCAGGCATGTGGTGACGTTCAATATGGATGAGTATGTCGGCCTGCCGGAGTCACATCCGGAAAGTTACCACACATTCATGCACCGCAATTTCTTTGACCACGTTGATATAGCGAAAGAAAATATCAATCTTCTTAATGGCAATGCCCCGGACATTGACGCAGAATGTCGCCAGTACGAAGAGAAAATTCGCGCTTATGGCAAGATCCATCTGTTCATGGGCGGCGTCGGCAACGATGGTCATATTGCTTTCAATGAACCGGCCTCATCGCTGGCCTCCCGCACGCGCATCAAGACCTTAACGCATGACACCCGCGTGGCGAATTCACGCTTCTTTGATGGTGACGTCAGCCAGGTGCCGAAATATGCGCTGACCGTGGGCGTTGGCACGCTGCTTGATGCCGAAGAGGTGATGATTCTGGTTACTGGTCATGTCAAAGCCCAGGCGCTACAAGCCGCGGTCGAAGGCAATGTGAATCACATGTGGACCATCAGCTGTTTGCAGCTGCATGCCAAATCGATTGTGGTATGCGATGAGCCGGCCACCATGGAATTGAAAGTCAAAACAGTAAAATATTTCCGCGAGATGGAAGCGGAAAATATGAAAAACCTTTGAACACATCGATAATTATCCGGGCTTCGCTAAACGCATCTGCCTTAAGGGGTGCGTTTTAGTTACCCGGAATTGTCGGGAGAGAAAATATGTATGCTCTGACCAATGGCCGCGTTTTTACCGGTCATCACGTTCTTGATAACCATGCTGTCGTCATCGCTGATGGCCTGATCGACCGCGTTTGTCCGTTCACTGAGCTGCCCGCAGGAATTGAGCAACGCGATGTCCAGGGGGCGAATATTACCCCTGGCTTTATCGATCTACAGCTTAACGGCTGTGGTGGCGTGCAGTTCAATGACGACATTGAGGCCATCAGCCTCGATACACTGAATACCATGCAAAAAGCCAATGAAAAATCGGGCTGCACCAGCTTCCTGCCGACGCTGATTACCAGTACCGATGCGCTGATGAAACGTGCCATTGACGTAATGGGTAGCTGGCTGGCTGAACATCGCCATCAGGCGCTGGGCCTGCATCTGGAGGGGCCGTGGCTTAACGTGATTAAAAAAGGCACCCACAATCCCGATTTGATTCGCACGCCCGATCCGGCATTAGTTGATTACCTTTGCCAGCATGCAGAGGTCATCAGCAAAGTCACGCTGGCGCCAGAAATGGCGGGCTCGGCGGTGATAGAGCAGCTTGTGGCTGCAGGTATTGTGGTTTCGGTTGGCCACTCAAATGCTACTTATGAGCAAGCGCAGGCAGGCATTGGCGCCGGTGCCCGTTTCGCTACCCATCTCTATAATGCTATGCCGCCGATGATTGGCCGCGAGCCTGGTCTCGCTGGCGCGCTGTTCGACGCGCCTGACGTTTACTGCGGCATTATCGTTGATGGACTTCACGTGCATTACGCCAATGTGCGCAATGCCAAACGTCTCAAAGGCGATAAGTTGGTATTGGTCACCGATGCCACCGCCCCGGCAGGCGCAGAGATTGACCAGTTCATTTTTGCAGGAAAAACAATATACTATCGCGACGGACTCTGCGTTGATGAAAACGGCACGCTCAGCGGTTCAGCGTTGACCATGATTGAAGCGGTCAAAAACTGCGTTGAACAGGTTGGCATTGCACTGGATGAAACGGTGCGCATGGCGACGCTTTATCCGGCACGGGCAATCGGCGTTGATCGGCAGTTAGGCACTATCGAAGCGGGAAAAGTGGCTAACCTTACTGTTTTTACACGCGATTATCGAATTACCAAGACTATCGTTAACGGCGACGAAGTCCTCAGCGAGTAAGTATTGAATGACCACTGGCGGCCAGGCACAAATCGGAAATGTTGATCTCGTTAAACAACTCAACAGCGCGGCCGTCTATCGGCTGATCGATCGGCAAGGGCCGATTTCACGTATTCAGATTGCGGAACTGAGCCAGCTTGCGCCCGCCAGCGTCACAAAAATTACCCGCCAGCTGATTGAGCGCGGCCTGATCAAAGAGGTCGAGCAGCAGGCCTCCACGGGCGGACGACGCGCCATCTCTATCGTCACCGAAACCCGCGGCTTTAATACCATCGGCGTGCGCCTCGGCCGCAATGATGCCACCCTGACGCTGTTCGACCTGAGCGGTAAATCCCTTGCGGAAGAGCATTACCCTTTGCCTCAGCGCACGCAGGAAACGCTGGAAAATGCGCTGTTCGACATCATTGCGCAATTTAAAGAGCTCTATCAGCGCAAGCTGCGTGAATTGATTGCCATTGCCGTGATTCTGCCCGGACTGGTGGATCCTGATAAAGGCGTAATCCGCTATATGCCGCATATCACCGTTAGCCACTGGCCGCTGGTCGCTAACCTGAAAAAAAGATTCAGCGTCACCAGCTTTGTCGGTCACGATATTCGCAGCCTGGCGTTAGCAGAGCATTATTTTGGTGCATCTCGCGACTGCGCCGACTCTATTTTAGTGCGTGTCCACCGTGGAACCGGTGCCGGCATTATCACCAACGGCCATATTTTTCTCGGCAGTAATGGCAATGTCGGTGAGATTGGTCATATTCAGGTCGATCCTTTGGGTGAGCGCTGCCATTGCGGCAATTTCGGCTGCCTGGAAACCATTGCGGCCAACGGTGCCATAGAAAACCGCGTGCGCCATCTGCTACAGCAGGGCTATTCCAGCTCATTAACGCTGGATAATTGTCAGATAGCCGCCATTTGCAAAGCGGCTAATAAAGGTGATGCGCTGGCCTGCGAGGTAATTGGCTTTGTTGGACGCTATTTAGGCAAGGCGATCGCCATTGCCATCAACCTGTTTAACCCACAAAAAGTGGTGATCGCGGGTGAAATCACCGATGCTGGTAGGATATTGCTGCCCGCAGTGGAAAGCTGCATTAATACTCAGGTACTGAAGGCATTCCGCAAAAACTTGCCGGTGGTACGTTCCGAACTCGATCATCGCTCAGCTATTGGCGCTTTTGCCCTGGCGAAACGCGCGATGCTCAATGGCCTTCTTTTACAACATCTGTTGGAAGAGTAACTGCGCCTTTTACGATGGATAAAACCAAGATGATTAAAAATGTAATCTGCGATATTGATGGCGTGCTGATGCACGACAACACCGCTGTGCCAGGTGCAGGCGAGTTTCTGATGCGCATCGTTGAAAAAGAGATGCCGCTGGTTCTGCTGACCAACTACCCTTCCCAAACCGCGCAGGATCTGGCCAACCGCTTTCTTTCTGCTGGCATAGAACTGCCCGCTTCCGCTTTTTATACTTCGGCTATGGCAACCGCAGATTTCCTCAAGCATCAGGAAGGCAAAAAGGCGTATGTGGTCGGTGAAGGCGCGCTGATCCACGAACTTTATAAAGCAGGCTTTACCATTACGGATATCAATCCTGACTTTGTCATCGTGGGTGAAACCCGCTCCTTTAACTGGGACATGATGCACAAGGCGGCGTTTTTCGTGGCCAATGGTGCACGCTTTATCGCTACCAACCCGGATACGCATGCGCGTGGCTTTGTGCCCGCCTGCGGTGCTCTGTGCGCCGGTATCGAAAAAATCTCGGGCCGTCGGCCTTTCTATGTCGGTAAGCCGAGCCCGCTAATCATTCGCGCTGCACTGAATAAAATGCAGGCGCATTCGGAAGAGACGGTCATTGTCGGCGATAATTTACGCACCGATATCCTTGCGGGTTTCCAGGCGGGGCTCGAAACCATTCTGGTGCTTTCTGGCGTTTCTACGCTAAGTGATATTGATGCCATGCCATTCCGGCCAAACTATATCTATCCCAGCGTGGCGGATATCGATCTGTTCTGAAACCAACCTGGCGCCGCCAGGTTTTTTTTGGTCTTTATGCTGGCTACTTTTCATACTCAACGCCACTTTCATTGCTGAATCCTCAATGAAATGCCAATAAAATTAGATAAAATCTAATTTTACTCCCTCTGCAACAGCCTTTTTATCAGCAAATCGCTAAAACAGTTGCATCACCGGGGGGAAATAGCGCATTTTCTTATACATCACGCAGTCATTCGCGCTGCTTCATACAAAGACGTTATGACAACATCACCTCAGCGGTGAGAGCCAGGAGTAAGATATGTGTTCGATTTTTGGTGTTCTGGATTTAAAAAGCGATCCTACCGAGCTGCGCAAAAAGGCGCTTGAGCTGTCACGTCTGATGCGCCACCGCGGCCCGGACTGGTCCGGCGTATATGCTGATGATAAAGCGATTCTGGCTCACGAACGCCTTTCTATTGTTGATGTAAACAATGGCGCTCAGCCGCTGTATAACGCAGCGCATACCCATGTGCTGGCGGTGAACGGTGAAATTTATAACCACCAGGCGTTGCGTGCTGAACTGAGCGATCGCTATGAATTCCAGACCGGCTCCGACTGTGAAGTGATTCTGGCGCTTTATCAGGAAAAAGGTGTCGACTTCCTCGATGAGCTGGAAGGCATGTTTGCCTTTATTCTCTATGACAGTGAAAAACAGACCTGGCTGATCGGCCGCGACCACATCGGCATAATTCCGCTCTACATGGGCAACGATGAGCACGGCAACCTGTTTGTCGCCTCAGAGATGAAATCGCTGGTGCCGGTATGCCGCTCGATCAAAGAGTTCCCGGCCGGTAGCTACATGAGCAGCACCGACGGCGAAATTCATCGTTATTACCAGCGCGACTGGATGGAATATAAAAACGTTGAGCACAACGTTACCGATGCTGGCGTGCTGAAAAACGCGCTGGAAGATGCGGTGAAAAGCCACCTGATGTCTGACGTACCTTATGGCGTGCTGCTTTCTGGCGGCCTCGACTCCTCGATCATTTCCGCAGTGACCAAACGGTTTGCGGCCAAGCGCGTGGAAGATCAGGATAAGAGCGAAGCCTGGTGGCCTCAGCTGCACTCATTTGCGGTAGGACTGGAAGGTTCGCCGGATCTCAAAGCCGCCAAAGCGGTGGCTGAGCATCTTGGCACCGTGCACCATGAGATCCATTTCACCGTGCAGGAAGGCCTTGATGCTATCCGTGACGTGATCTATCACATTGAAACCTATGACGTCACTACGATTCGCGCTTCAACGCCAATGTATCTGATGTCGCGTAAAATCAAAGCGATGGGCATCAAAATGGTGCTGTCGGGCGAAGGCGCGGATGAAGTATTCGGTGGTTATCTCTATTTCCACAAGGCACCAAACGCTAAAGAGTTCCACGAAGAAAACGTGCGTAAGCTGATGGCATTGCATATGTACGACTGCGCACGCGCCAACAAGGCGATGTCCGCCTGGGGCGTGGAAGCGCGCGTGCCGTTTCTGGATAAGAAATTCCTTGATGTGGCCATGCGCATCAACCCGGCCGACAAGCTGTGTGGCAGCAACGGTAAAATGGAAAAGCATATCCTGCGTGAATGTTTCTCCTCTTATTTGCCGGAAAGCGTCGCCTGGCGCCAGAAAGAACAATTCTCTGACGGCGTTGGCTACAGCTGGATCGACTCGTTGAAAGTGGTGGCCGCGCAGCAGGTCAGCGATCAACAGCTGAAAACGGCGCATTTCCGTTTTCCTTACAACACGCCTGGCTCCAAAGAAGCTTATCTCTATCGTGAGATCTTTGAAGAGTTGTTCCCGGTTCCGAGCGCTGCTGAGTGCGTTCCGGGTGGCCCATCCGTTGCCTGTTCATCAGCCAAAGCGATCGAGTGGGACGAAGCGTTCAAAAACATGGATGACCCATCAGGCCGTGCGGTGGGCGTTCATCAGTCAGCTTACTGATCGCTCTGTTACGATGTGCAGCGGGCCAGCAATGGCCCGTTAATCTGGCAGAAAAACAGCTGCAACAATGAATTTTGTTTAATATTCGACCATGCTGGTTATAACCCAGACAAACAATCGCATCCGGGTAAAAAACGGGAAAAAACTTGTTGACGCTTTTAGGTCAACTCCGCATAATGCGCCCCGCAACGCCGATGAAGGTAGCGCGAAAAAAGATGGCTACGTAGCTCAGCTGGTTAGAGCACAGCACTCATAATGCTGGGGTCACAGGTTCGATTCCCGTCGTAGCCACCATCTTTTTTGCGGGAGTGGCGAAATTGGTAGACGCACCAGATTTAGGTTCTGGCGCCGCAAGGTGTGCGAGTTCAAGTCTCGCCTCCCGCACCATTTCAGTCATCGGTTTGCACGGATGGGGTATCGCCAAGCGGTAAGGCACCGGTTTTTGATACCGGCATTCCCTGGTTCGAATCCAGGTACCCCAGCCATTTTTTCTGGTGAGTTCACGGGTACGTGTACGAATTGGGATATCGCCAAGCGGTAAGGCACCGGTTTTTGATACCGGCATTCCCTGGTTCGAATCCAGGTATCCCAGCCAATCCAGAGCAGTACAATAATTTGGCTACGTAGCTCAGCTGGTTAGAGCACAGCACTCATAATGCTGGGGTCACAGGTTCGATTCCCGTCGTAGCCACCATATTATTGGGGTGTCGCCAAGCGGTAAGGCACTGGTTTCTGATACCAGCATTCCGGGGTTCGAATCCCTGCACCCCAGCCATACTAAGATGTAGAAAATTTGATTTAACACCTATTGGGGTGTCGCCAAGCGGTAAGGCACTGGTTTCTGATACCAGCATTCCGGGG